>JAYTMF010000089.1:0-16391 GCA_043728755.1 Flavobacteriales bacterium | reverse complement strand
TTTTTCAACATCACCCGGATCGAAGCCAAGGCGATGCATGCCGGTGTCGAGTTTGATGTGTATCGGATAGGGAACAATAGCATTGGAAATCTGTAGTGCTTTGTTGAAATTTTCAAGTGTACGAATTCCGTAAATCTCTGGTTCAAGGTGATACTTGATCAACGTAGTGAGGCTGCTTTTTTCCGGATTCATCACCATGATAGGAAGCGAAATTCCGGCCTTGCGCAGCGACACACCTTCATCAGTATAAGCTACTGCGAGATAATCCACCTTGTTGAATTCAAGCAATGAAGCAGCTTCGTGCGCACCGCTGCCATATCCAAATGCCTTCACCATAGCCATGATCTTGGTGCCGGGTTTCAGTTTGTCGCGAAAGAAATTCAGGTTGTGAGCCATCGCGGTGAGGTCAATTTCAAGAATGGTATCGTGTGTTTTTTCCTGAAGAGAACTTACGATTCTTTCAAACTGAAAATCACGAGCACCTTTCACCAGAATGGCAGCATGGGAAATTTCATGTTGGTTTTTTTGCTCAAGAAATTCTTCCGTAGAAGCGTAAAATGCAGATGATGTAGGATAGAATGACGCATTGCGCATCATGCTTTTTCCAATTCCAATAAAAGCCTCTGTGTTTTTCACTTTGAGCAAGGAAGCGATGCGTTCATGTAATTCATTTTCCGACAATCCCGATTGGAAGATATCGGAAAGGATCACCGTTTTTTTATGGGAACGTGCATGCTGATCTAAAAAATCCAGAGCGATCTCCAGCGATTGAAGATCGTTGCTGTACGCATCATTCACTATGATGCAGTCGTTCTCTCCGTTGAGCAGTTGCAGACGCATTTCAAGCGAGCTGAGTCTTTCCAAACGCGACTGAATTTCATCGGGATGGTATTGCATCAGCAACATGGCATAGATGCAAGTGATCACATTTTCAAGCGATGCTTTATCAATAAATGGAATGTCGAAAGACAATGGCAACTGCTTCCAATTGAGTTCCACGGTGGTGACAGCGTGATGCACTGATCTTGTAGCGGATGCTACCGTTGGAGTGAAAATTATTTCCTTCGTTGACATCCATGGTATCACAAGTTGCATCAACTCAGAATCTTCAGGGCAGATGAGTGTTGTTGTTTTTGCAAAGAGATTGAGTTTCTCTCCAATCAGTTGACGTCGACTGAGGAAATTTTCGATGTGTGCCGTTCCGATATTTGTGAAAATGCCCAACGTAGGTTGAATAATTTTCGCCAAACTTTCCATTTCACCTGATTTGGAAATTCCCGCTTCAAAAATTCCGAGCGTATGCGAATTTTCGATATTCCATACCGAGAGTGGAACACCAATTTGCGAGTTATAGCTCTTCGGACTACGCACGATGTTGTATTCGTCGGCAAGCAAAAGATTGAGCCATTCTTTGACAATAGTTTTACCATTGCTTCCGGTAATTCCAAAGACCGGAATTTGAAATTGCATACGGTGTGCGACAGCCATGGCTTGCAGTGCAGAAGTTGCATCGGCAACCTGAACGATGGTAGCATCGGTCAAAGTTGTGGTGTCCACTTCTTTTTCTACAATGAAGTTTCTGACGCCGGCGTCATATACATCTTGCAGAAATTGATGGCCATCGTGTCGCGGGCCCTTGATTGCAATAAAAATGGCTTCTGTTGGCTGTGCGATCTTGCGGCTATCCAATAGGATGCGGCTAATCGGACCCGTAGGTTTTTCCTGCAAAAACGTGCCCTGAGTGATTTTTGCTATGGATGCGATATCGTGAATCATTACCCTACAAAAGGAATCAAGAAGAACCAAGATTGATGGTGAACTTCTATTTTTTGTGAACAATGCGATGAAAGGAAACGGTGTCAAGCGTTTATCGTGAGGACGAATTTGAGAAGGGATGTTTTCTTGCCACGCATCTCAACAAATTCAGTTGAGTCCATACTGAAAAAGTGCCATTACAAACCAGAATTTCAGAGCTTCTTTCTATTGGCCATGTGTTTGTTATACGCCTCTCTTGAAAGCGGCGCGTAGCTTTCTTTTTCACCCAGCTGCACTACAGAATCGCCTTCTGCATAGCGAAAGGAGTAGTTGGCGAGATTGCCTGTTTCGACGCAGATTGCGTGCACTTTGGTGACGAACTCGGCAATGGCGAGTAGATTGGGCATGGGACCGAACGGTCGACCCATGAAATCCATGTCAAGTCCGGCGATGATCACACGAATGCCTTGATTGGCCAACTCGTTACACACTTCCGGCAAGCCGGCATCAAAGAATTGCGCTTCATCAATACCAACTACTTCCACGTCACTTGTCAGCAACAGAAGCTGCGAAGAATGTTCAATTGCCGTGCTTCTTATTGCGTTTTGATTGTGACTTACCACATCGTCTTCATGGTATCGGTTGTCGACCTTTGGTTTGAAGATCTCCACTTTCATCTTGGCAAATTCGGCGCGTTTCATTCTGCGGATCAGCTCTTCGGTTTTACCTGAAAACATGGAACCACAGATCACCTCGATCCAGCCTTGACGTCTTCCGCGATTGACAGTGTTCTCTAAAAACATAGGTGCAAACCTAATTTGCAGAAGCCTAGTTTTTCGTGATGTTAGCAGATTTTGATAAACGCAGGAACAAGCGATTCAAAATGGAGGCGACAAAAATGAATTATCGATTGTTGTTCACAGCGCATTGCTCACTGAAATGGCTTTCAGACAAGCGATGCTTTGCGATGTTTTTTCCAATACCGGCTTCCATATCCACAGAATATTTCTTCTCCAGATCGAATATCACGCTGGGCTACAAGGCATGCCCGGCCATCATCATCTGTAGTGATTCGAGCATTGTTGCGAAATGTTGAAGGCGCGGCACCACTTGCGTCATTGGCGTATTTCGCGAAACAAGCCACGTGCTTCGAGTCCAGGATAGTACCGTCGAGCAAACAAATAAAATACTGATCCTGATTTATTTCAGCTCTTCGTTTGGCTTCTTTGGCCGTCAGGACTTCTCCTTGAAAAACAGCAATGATCTCTTCTTCATAAATGTCAATGGCTGTTAACAGGCCGTTTCCTGATTGCGGAATTTGCGAAACGTCTATGAATAAATAATCCGATTCAGGCGAATCTATATGTTCACAATGTGAAGAATTTTTCAATGGATATTTTTAGTCGGGTAGAATCCGGAATGCTTTGAAAGTTACGATGGAACTCAACTTGAGGTTTGCATAGCCAGGCGAGCATTTTTTTGGGAAATCATTTTTTTGTTTGAATTTTTTGGTCCTTTACCAAAGTGGGGCGCAATGTGATGAGTGTTGTTCCCTTGTAAACTCTGTCATTCACCCTTAGGTTTGTGGCTCAAAATCAGACAGTAGGTATGGGACGCATATTTGAAACCAGGAAGCACAAAATCATGGCGCGTAACGATAAGAATGCGAAAGCATTTACGCGCATTGGAAAGGACATTGCCATTGCAATAAAAGCGGGTGGTCCTGATCCTGCGAACAATCCTCGTTTACGCCAGATCGTTGCCAATGCCAAGGGTGTGAATATGCCGAAGGACCGCGTGGATGCTGCCATCAAACGCGCAAGCGACAAGGACACCAGTCATTATGAAGAAGTGGTGTATGAAGGATACGGTCCATTTGGAGTACCTATCCTTGTTGAGACCGCAACCGACAATCCCACCAGAACTGTCGCCAATTTGCGCCTGTACTTTAATCGTGGCGGAGGTGCTTTGGGAAACAGCGGTTCACTCAGTTTTGTTTTCGACAGAAAGGGAATTTTCAGAATAGCCAGCGATCAAATACCCAGCATAGATGATCTTGAACTCGAGCTGATAGATGCGGGCCTTGAATCCATTGAGTTGGAGGAGAATGAGGTCATACTGCATTGCGCGTTTACGGATTTCGGCAATATGCAAAAAGCTTTGGAGGAGAAAAGTATCACTGTGACAAAGGCGGGACTAGAGCGCATTCCCAACACATTTGCAGAAATATCGGAAGAGCAGATGGATGAAATTCTGGAATTGGTGGAAAGGATAGAAGAGGATGACGACGTGCAAGCTGTTTACCACAATCTGAGATAACGAAAACCTCAATTTTGCGTGAGTTTCTTCAAGGGAATCCTCTTTCTGCAAAAGAAAAGATTGGAATTTACCCAAGGTTTCATTGTTTTGTAATTGTTATGTTGCCATTAATTGGTCGTATAGGGAATCTGAACAGACCATCCTACCGAACAACATAAAGCAGTTATAGGAAAATTATGGTGAATCAACTGGCTGAAATACTTACGCATTTCAAGCCTATCTCGTTGTCTGAAATGGATAGTGTTCAATTGATGAATCGGTTGGACACTAAGTTTATGTTCCACAGTAATGAGTTAAGCGACTTCCTTCATGATTTGGAGTCGAATTATCGTGTGCTGGAAGTGGAAGGTCAAAGGCAAAGCAGATATATGACGCTTTACTATGATACTGTTGATTTCAAATACTTTATCGAGCACCAGAACGGGAAGAGGCATCGGTACAAGATTCGAAAGCGTGAGTATATCGAGAGTCATGTTTCATTTCTCGAAGTGAAAGAAAAAAGCAACAAGGGACGCACGGCAAAGAGCCGTGTTGCTTTAAAGGAGTTAAGCGAATCGCTGGACGAAAAGGGATCTCTATTTATTGCCAAACATGCGGCGAATGCAATGGGACTTGAGTCCAAGTTGTGGAATAGTTTTACTCGCACCACTTTGGTAGATATCATTGCCGGAGAACGAGTGACACTAGATACGAATCTGGCTTTCGAATTCGAGAATCGAATTGTTTCGTTGCCGGATATTGTGATAGCCGAGGTGAAACAAGATGGAGAAAACCGGCATTCACCTTTTATTGAAGAGATGAAAGAGAAGTTGATTCGTGAAGAAGGGATCAGTAAATATTGTCTCGGTGTGGCGATGTTATATCCCAATGTGAAATCAAATAATTTCAAAGAGAAAATTTTGAAGATTCAAAAAATAAGAAGAGAACATGCAAATTGAATTGTCAGCGCTACTAAATGGTTTTCTTGGATTGGTTCAGGAGCAACTTCCCGAAGTCGATCCCCAATCTGTGAAGACGAAGTTTGATCCTCTCGGCGGGGTGAAGCTCATCGAATGGGAGGATCTGATGGCATTGGTGCTAAGGCTAGCCATACATATGAGTTTCATCTTTGTGTTGGTGCGCCTCATTTATTATCCAATTGCGAAGCGTAAGGATTTTCTGTTTACGTATTTTCTCTTCAGTATTTCCATCTTCACGATGTGTTTTCTTTTGGAAAGCGTGAAGCTTGAAATGGGATTTGCCCTTGGTCTTTTCGCGGTGTTCGGAATCATCAGATACCGAACCGATGCGATAGCGATCAAGGAGATGACCTATCTCTTTATCGTCATAGGAATGTCCGTGATGAATGCTTTGATCAACAAGAAGATTTCCATTGCTGAGTTGGCATTTGCGAACATAGCGATTCTGTCGTTGACCTATGGATTAGAAAAGGTATGGTTGCTACGACATGAGTCTCAGAAGCTTATTGTATATGAGAAAATTCATCTGATACAAGCCGGTAGACGCGCGGAGTTGATTGCTGATCTGGAGCAGCGAACAGGTATAAAAATCAACAGACTTGAAATAGGAAAGATTGATTTTCTTCGAGATACTGCTTTGCTGAAAATTTATTTTTATGAAGATCAGCAAGCAGATCAGATGGATGAAACGTTCAGCGAGGGCTTCAATAGTTAATCACACAATATCCATGACTGAGATATGAAAAGGACCTTCATCATAATTTGTGTTTCACTATTTCTCATCACATGTAAGAAGTACGCCGGTGATGGCGGCAACTCTTCCATTTCCGGGAATGTGATGAAGGATATTCGGGTGGTACTTACGAATTCTGCTACATACCTCCGCACAGTTCCGGGTGCAGACAGGAATGTTTTTATCATTTACGGCGATCACACATCACCGGATGACAATGTCGACACCAACTTTGATGGAGACTTTGAGTTTCGATACCTGCGTCCGGGTAAGTACACCATTTATGTTTATTCCAAAGACACCAATGCCGTTGCCGTTGCGTGGGATGAGAATCATATGCTCATCAAGCATGAAGTGGAGATCACCGATAAGAAGCAAGATCAGGAAGTCAGTTCGATGACCATCTATGATACGAATTAGCGTCTTCATCTGGTTGGTAATCGCGTCATTCGCAAGCTTTGCACAATACAAAGATGCGGGAATGTGGACCGATGCAACCGTGGTTGCAGCGATCAATAAAAAGTTGGATTTTGCCTTTTCTCCAGAGATCAGACTCAATGAAAACATCTCGCGCATATCCAGAATATTTGCAGATCTCGGGCTGCAATACAAACTGAATAAATACTTTCAAGCTTCGTTGACATACAGGACAGGCTTCGCACATTTAGTCGAGGTGTACCAGTCGAGACATCGTTTTCAATTTGGTGTT
This sequence comes from Flavobacteriales bacterium, assembly GCA_043728755.1. Classification (GTDB taxonomy): domain Bacteria; phylum Bacteroidota; class Bacteroidia; order Flavobacteriales_D; family Sanyastnellaceae; genus JAIBBG01. The sequence continues at coordinate 9,916 of JAYTMF010000089.1, read as the reverse complement.
GGCTACAAAATGAAATTGCATGATTTTTCTTTTGCTCTCACTACGCGCTGGCAGTTGGCTACTCGTGCCAACACTCCCGAGAACGATCCTGATCTGATTACTACAGTTAGAAATAAAATTGCGGTGAAGTATAGCGGCATGAAGAAAATGGATTTTTCTACGTCATTCGAATTGTTCAATAAAAGCAATCTATATAACAGTTTCGCACTTCAGAATTGGCGTTGGATTGTTTCCGCTGAGCGCAAATTGAACAAGCGAAACTTTCTTTCTATTGGCTATCTCATACAAAAAAGTATCCTGGATTCTCCTCAGGAAATCGATTTTGTAATCCTTGTTTCTTATCAACACGATTTGAAATGGAAGAAGAATAAAGGCGGAAAGGAAGTGGGCACCAAGCCTTCCGAATAATTCCATCTGTTTAAATTTCAGATAGAGTGGACTGGGAGCAAACTTTACAATAGAAGTAAATTTGAGGCCACAATTCCCATCGGATTCATGTCGAAGAAAATCTCCTCAGCGCTTATTTCAGTTTATGATAAACAAGGCCTTGAGCCCATTGCGTGCAAGATGCATGAGTTGAATATTGTCATGTATAGCACCGGAGGTACACAAGATTTTCTCGAGAAACTTGGATTACCTGTTGTTGCCGTGGAAGATCTCACCGGTTATCCCAGCATACTCGGCGGTCGTGTGAAAACACTGCATCCAAAGGTGTTTGGAGGGATATTAAACAGGCGTGATGATGCGGGAGATATTTCTCAGTTGGCTGAATATGAAATTCCAAATATTGATTGTGTGATTGTTGATCTGTATCCCTTCGAGAAAACAATAGCGTCAGGCGCCACTCATGACGAGATTATAGAAAAGATTGATATCGGAGGCATAGCACTGATACGAGGCGCAGCGAAAAATTACAATGACGTTGTCGTCATTCCATCGAAAAATGAATACCCTGTTTTGTTGAAGATGCTCACGGAGCAAAATGGCCAAAGCGAGGATTCACAACGATTGGAACTGGCGCGTGAAGCGTTTAATGTTTCATCGCATTATGATGGGAAGATCTATCAGTATTTTCTCGGTGATCATCTCGGAGCGTTGAAAGTTTCAGAGCAGCAGCATCAAGTGTTGCGCTACGGCGAGAATCCTCATCAGCGCGGTGTGTTTTATGGCGACCTCGATGTCCTTTTCGATAAGCTCAACGGCAAGGAACTTTCATACAACAATTTGCTCGACGTGGATGCAGCCATACAACTGATGAATGAGTTTCAAAACAATGGACCGACGTTCGCCATTTTGAAACACAACAACGCATGCGGAATAGCATCACGCACGACAATCGCTGAAGCATACGATGCAGCGCTTGCATGTGATTCTGTGTCTGCATTCGGTGGTGTGCTCATCTCGAATATGGAAATTGATTTGGCGACGGCGCAAAAAATTCACACATTGTTTTGCGAAGTGATCATTGCGCCAGAATTCTCTGATGATGCGGTTAATTTGTTGAAGGAAAAAGCGAACAGAATTCTCTTGCGCCAGAAAAAAACAGAGATGCCGGCAACACAAATTAGGTCATTGCTCAATGGCGTATTGTTACAGGACAGGGACAATAATTCAGAAAGTGTGGATGACTTCAAATTGGCAACAGTCCACACTGCTACCGATGCACAATTGAGAGATCTTGTGTTTGCGAACAAAATTGTAAAACACACCAAAAGCAATACTATTGTTCTTGTGAAGAACGGCCAGCTATGCGCAAGTGGCACAGGACAAACATCCCGTGTGGACGCTTTGCATCAAGCCATAGCAAAGGCGCAGTCATTCAATTTTGATCTTAAGGATGCCGTGATGGCTAGCGACGCTTTCTTTCCTTTTCCTGATTGTGTTGAGATTGCCGGCAACGTAGGCGTCAATGCTGTAGTTCAGCCAGGTGGATCGATCAAGGATAAGTTATCTGTTGAGTATTGCAATGCACATGGTATTGCCATGTATATGACTGGTACACGTCATTTTCGTCATTGAAAATTCCATGTGATATTTCCATGTAATTCTGTTATCCTTGCAGCTGCGCCAATGCAAACATTATCAACTATGAGGATAGCTTTTCTTCTTGTGCTATTTTATTTTTCTCAAAATGTGATTGCGCAGCAGCGTGTTATCAGCGGATCTGTGCAAGACGCCAAAAATGACGACCACATCATAGGAGCTGTGATTCGCAATAGCGAAGGACAAGGCACCTCATCAGATATCAATGGATCTTTTCGTATTCCTGTGACAAGCAGTGGCGATACCCTTACCTTGGAAATGTTGGGTTATGAACGGTACGTTTATGTTGTGAGTGAAATGGATTTTTCAAGAGATGTGATTTTCCGTATGATACCAAAGGATAATGAATTAAATGTTGTAGTTGTGTCAGCGGGAAAATTTGAACAGAAAGTGAGCGAGGTGACTGTGAGCATGGAGGTGATTCGCCCGGGTCTCATTCGCGATAAAAATGTCGTAGCCGCAGATGAAATATTGCAGCAGACACCAGGAGTTGTCATCGTCAACAAAGAACCACAAATAAGAAGTGGAAGTGGTTACTCTTTTGGAGCAGGAAGTCGCGTGCAAATTCTTGTAGACGATATGCCGGTGCTTAGTGGAGATGCCGGACGTCCCGCATGGGATTTTCTACCAATTGAAAATGTGGCACAGATTGAAGTGATCAAAGGTGCAAGCAGTGTGCTGTATGGCAGTGCGGCATTAAGCGGTGTGATAAATGTTCGCACGTCATATCCAACAGATACAGCGCGTACGGTCGTAAATATGTATCATGGTGTTTTCAGCAATCCAAAATCAAATGCTTCTGTCTATTGGACAAAGCCATTGATGAGATCGGGGATTAATTTTTTGCATGCAGAAAAATTCGGGAGAATGGACTTCGTCCTCGGCGGAAGTTTTGTTGGTGATGATGGCCATCTCGGACCGATAAAAGACACTGCTACAGGTGCATTCAACGATAAGTACAATCCTTTTACAGCAGATCGATACGATGCCAATACGCGCGGAAGGCTCAATATGAATTTACGCTATCGCTCAAAAAAAATAGCCGGGCTGAGTGCCGGTATCAATACCAACTGGAACATGAGCAATTCATTAGCGACATTGTTGTGGCAGAATTCCGATACGGCACTTTATTCGGCGTTTGATGGAAGCGCAACACGTACGAAACAATTGCTGGGCACTATTGATCCATTCATTACATATTACAACAGCAATGGAAACAAACATTCGCTGCGCACACGTTGGCAAAGCCTCGATAACAACAACGACAACAATCAGGGAAATTACAGCGATCAATTGTATGCTGAATATCAATACCAAATGAACTGGGAAAATATTGGCGTAAAAAATATGACGACAACTGCTGGTGTCGTGGCCATCATCACCGATGCGCGAGGGCAATTGTTTTCTGGGGGCAATCCAGATGGTCATAACAAAGCGGACAACTACGCGGCATTTTTTCAAATGGATAAAAAGTTTTTGAAAAGACTAAACGTGTCCGCCGGAATGCGCTATGAGTATTTTGAGATCAATAAGGTTTCTGATTCAAAGCCGGTGTTCAGAGCAGGACTTAACTATCAACTTGCACGGGCCTCATTTCTTCGTGGATCTTTTGGCCAGGGATATCGCTTTCCTTCCATTGCTGAAAAATTCATTGTCACCGGGGTGGGTTCGATCAACATTTTCGCAAATCCGGATTTAGTTGCAGAGACATCATACAATGCCGAGATCGGTTTTAAGCAAGGATTTAAGATTGGAAATTTTCTTGGATATGTAGACTTCGCGGTCTTCCAGCAGGAGTATAAGAATTTCATCGAATTCACTTTTGGTCAATGGAAATATGTTAGGCCTCTTGCGAGTTTTGAAGATCTGCCAAGATTTCAGAATGATTTAACCAACAGTATCGGATTTAAAAGTGTGAATACAGGACGTGCCAAGATCAAAGGCGCGGAATTTTCTGTGATGGGTGAAGGAAAAATTGGCCTGGTCAAGCTTCAGTTACTCGCCGGTTATACATACACTTTGCCTGTGAGCACGTCACCGGATTTTGTATATGGAAAACCACCAAACGGTGCGGAACCCACATTGAAAATTCCGGCAACGTATTCCTATATCACCACAAGTAGTGATACTACGAACAACATCTTGAAGTATCGTATGCAACATCTCGTGCGCGCCGATATCGCTGCAACGTGGAAGTTCTTGTTGTTAGGCGTAAGTGCCAGATACAATAGCCATATGCAAAACATCGATCGTGCATTCGAAGATCTGGAAGGCCTTCCGCTCGCGGCATTCAATCCGGGTATCGTAAAATGGAGAGAGCAACACAGGCAGGGAGATTATGTGATCGATACAAGGTTCGGCTATTCTATAAATGAGAAGCACCGAATCTCTCTCATCGTCAACAATGTGCTTAACCGCGAATACTCCATTCGACCATTGGCCGTGGAGGAATCACGCTTTACGATGCTTCAATATCTGCTCACCTTTTAATGAACTCATCCATCTGCTCATCTCATAAATTGCGCGTCATCTATAATTCACCAACAAAAACTGTCCTTTGAAGATTCTCGGAATCGTCCCCGCCCGTTATGCCAGCACCCGCTTTCCCGGGAAGCCACTCGTTGATATTGGAGGCAAGACCATGTTGCAACGCGTGATAGAACAAGCGCGTAAGTCGGTTGCACTGTATGATGTAGTGGTGGCAACAGAGGATGAGCGCATTTTTTCTCATGTAGAATCGCTCGGCGAGAAGGTGGTTATGACATCAACGCATCATCCAAGTGGAACAGACAGATGTCTTGAAGCATTGAATCATTTTGGAATCGATGTTGATGCCGTTATCAATATTCAGGGCGATGAACCATTTGTAGCTCCTGAGCAAATTGATGCGCTGGCGGGTTTAATTTCCCGAAGCGAAGTGGAAATTGGAACGCTAGCAAAAAAAATTGAAGAGCACGCAACGCTCATCGATCCCAATAAAGTCAAAGTGATTTTTTCGCCATCCGGCCGAGCGATTTACTTCAGTCGTCACGCTATTCCTTTTCAAAAAAGTGCGCCGCAGGAGGATTGGTTAAAGTATCATTCCTACTACAAGCACATTGGCCTTTACGCATATAAAGTTGCTGCCCTACGAGAAATTTGTTCGCTTCAACCTTCACTATTGGAGTTAGCAGAATCGCTTGAACAATTGCGATGGCTCGAGAATGGCAAATCCATATATGTTGTTGAAACGGAAATTGAGACACCCGCCATTGATACCAAAGAGGATCTGGCAAAGGTGATTGAAGCTTATTTCACCAAAAGTTGAGTTTTTCTGTTGAGGAAGATGCGGTATGATTTCGCTGGAGTTGAAGGCTTTCCACGCTGACAGTCAACCCCTTTTTTTACCATTCCACTTCTTATATTTGCGCCATGCGTCTGGAAGCATTTATCTGCGAATTACTTTATGACCACGATTGTGTGGTGTTGCCTGATTTCGGTGGACTTGTAGCGAATTATCGCTCGGCAAGGCTCAACCGAAGGACACATATCGTCGTGCCTCCTTCCAAGCATATTGGATTCAACAGAAATCTTCGTTCAAATGATGGTTTGCTGGTGAACCAAGTGGCTGAGATGACAGGTTTGACATACAAGGAAGCGGTTTTAAAAGTGGATGAAACAATAGCCGAATATCAGCGTCTGCTACAGAAGGACGGGCGCATGGTGCTTGAAAAAATCGGCGTATTTTTCAAAGATAAAAGTGGCCAGTTGCAGTTCATTCCCGAAGAGCAGGAGAACTTTTTGCTCAGTTCCTATGGTCTTGGCCCCGTACAATTAAAATACATTGAACAGGAAATGGAAACAGAAGAAACACCTGTAGTTCCCATTCAGGATGAGCGCAGAAAAATTGCCGGATGGAAGATTGCTGCTGCGATAGTGATTCCATTATTATTCGCAGGTTCTTTGTTAGTGAGAAACCAAATCAAGGAGGAAGGCAAATTCAGTCTTGCATCGCTTAATCCATTTCACCAGGCAGTTGTAAACGCGGATTACAATCCCAATGCATACAAACTGAATTCTGAAAAGTCGAGGACAACATTGTCCGAAACATTGGAAAATGCAGCCGGCAATGTCAACTATGATTTTACAACCAATAGTATTTCTGAAAAGGGAATAGAGATCGAAAATGCGAAGCCGACAACTGCGGAACCAGTGAGCACGGAAGTGAAGAAGGATGTCAATCCCATCAAAGAAGTAACAACACGCAATGAGTCGGTGAGCGGATATGCTGTCATCGGCGGTGCTTTCAGTGTTACAGAAAATGCGGAAAAATTCCTGAAGAAATTGCAGGACGACGGTTTTGAAGCACGTTACGCAGGAAAGAAGGACGGACTTCAACTCGTGGCGTATGGTGTGTACTCTTCCAAAAGTGATGCAATGAAGGCATTAGGAAATGTCAGAAATTCAGGTGGATCGGCCTGGATCACAAAGAGTAAATAGATCAATCTCTTTCATGCGTTGAATTCAGTGCGGCATTGAAATTTCTCGTGTCAATACTGGAAAGCAACAACGCATATCTAATACCGATTGGACAAGTGTAATAGTCCAATCTTTGCTTGGCCAGATTGAACGAAACACTTGTATCCATCGGCATTTGCCACAGTATGATTTCTCAAACATTGGCCTGTTTTATAAATCACATTGGTATAAAATGATCAACCTTTCTTCCATCAAGAATATCATCTTCGACTTCGGTGGTGTGCTATTCGAAATAAATTATGAAGCGCCAATCAAGGCGTTTGCGGCACTTGGTTTCATAGATTTTTCTGAAGTGTTCACGCAGGCGAAGCAGCAACCAGTGATCGATCAATACGAATCCGGCAAGATCTCCGATGAACTATTTCTTCAATTCCTGGAGTCGCGTGTTTCGGGTGCCACGCGCGAACAATTGCTCGACGCGTGGAACAGCATATTGCTACACATCATGCCGGAGCAGGTTGAAGTGGTGGAAAAACTAAAAGGGAAGGGATACAAAACTTATTTACTGAGCAATACGAATGCAATCCATGTTGCGAAGTTTGAATCTCTGATCGCCGAAAAAATGAATCCGGAAAATTTCAGAAAGGCATTCGATGAAATTTATTATTCCAATGTGATAGGTTTGAAAAAACCTCACGAGGAAATTTTTCTAAAAGTATGCGAGTGGAATAGTTTGAATCCTGCGGAAACGCTTTTTATTGATGACAGCATACAACACGTGCTTGGCGCTGAAAGTGCCGGTTTACAAGCATATCATCTCAAATCTGGAGAGCGATTGACTGATGTGTTTGTATTTTAGAAATCAATTTTCGTCAGCGCATCAAATAGTTTGTCGAGATCTGCTTCATCGTTGAAAGCATTGATGGAATAGCGCAAATAAACTTTATCGCTGTGGACCATCACGGGAATTTCAATCTTGTGAATTGAATAAAGATCCCATTTCAATTTTTCGGGTTGAGTAGTCTTGATTTCTATGCTGCACATCTGACCTATGAATTCATCACTTACAGGTGCCAATGGTTTTGTTTGCAACAGATCGCAAAAGCGGAAATAGTTTTTATGGGCAAGAGTTCGGCATAGTTTTGAAACGTGGGTCCATTCATTTTTCTTCATAAAATCAATGGTTTTCGGGGTGGTGAGAAATGCAGAGAAATCGCGCGTGCCTTGCTGCTGATGATAGTCGATGAACCTTGAATCTGAAGGAGAACTGCTATCGAATCCCCAGCTCACCACCAATGGATCAAACAGATGCTGCATTTCATTTTTCACGTAAAGAAAAGAACAGCCCTTGGGTGCCATCATCCATTTATGACAAGCACCTGTGTATATATCGGCCTGCAACGTATTCAGATTAAGATCTATGTGACCGGGTACGTGAGCTCCATCCACAATGGTGATCAACCCCAGTTCTTTTGCCCGCGCACAGATTTCCCTAACGGGTAATATCAAAGCAGTTGAGCTCGTAATCTGACTTATAAAAACGACTCTTGTTTTGGGTGTCAATCCACTCCAGAATTGTTCTATGAAATCTTCTTTGGAAGCAATTGGCAATCGTATCGATTGTCTTTTATATACGTATCCATTTTGATTTGAATAATATTCCCATGTTCTGTCCATGGCACCATACTCAAGATCGGTAGTGAGAATTTCTTCTCCTGCATTAAGTTTCAAACTCTTCGCGATGATGTTGATGGCGTAGGATGGGTTGGTGGTGTAGACCACATCATCAGCATTACAATGGATGAAATCACCCAACGCTTCGCGGGATTTCTTAAGCAGCTCAGGTCCTTGCACAGCAATAAACTGTACAGGTTCATACTCGAGCATGTCTTGCCACTTGCGAAAGTCTTCTGTGATTTCTTTTGGTGAAGCCCCGAAGGAACCAAAATTAAGAAACGTGATGTCGGGCCTTAATTGAAAAAGGGATTTCAAGGCATGATTTGAATTTAGACTCATCGTAATATTTTCTGCGATGAAATTACTGAAAGAACCTAATTTGAAAACCCGGTTACAATTAACCTGCTTCAACTACCATATCCGGACAACACAACACTGGAATTCCGGCCTTATTCGTAAGTAACTTTTCCTTGTCGGCTTTACCCATTGCCATCGTGTCTTGATGTGTATTGGTGGAAACGCAAATGCAGTCAAAGTCATGCTCTGCAGCGTAATTGATGGTTTGCTGAGCGAAGCCCAATGACGCCAGTTTTGCCTCTTCCTTGACGGAAGAAAAGGGCACACCCTGTTCCGTAAAATACGCAGATGCCTCAGTTGCGTGGCGTGCGATGAGCTCTTGGGTGCCACTTAAATACTTATCCATTTCGTAGTGTAAAACCTCTGCACCAATGGTTTTAGCGAAAGTAGAGCACTGCTTCAATTTCGGATAAAAAGAATCGTAGGGACTTGCTGTGAAGAGTATGCGATGGCTTACGCCTGATCTTATTCTGGAATTTTCCTGAACCACGAGACATGGATAAGGCAATGCCTGCACCATTTTCAGGACAGTTGAACCGAAAAGTTTTTGAATGACGCCATGAATACCATGGGTGCATATCACCACAAGGTCTGGATTTATTTCTGAAAGTTTTTCGGGTATCGCGTTGAGTATATTTCCATGTCCCACCACTGCATGGCAATTGATACCGCTGCCGAGAACAGATGAGGTGTACTCATCAATTAAGTGAAGTGTGGTTTCATCGTCATGGGATTCGCTGATGTTGACGGCGATGATCTCCGCACCGGTTACTTCTGAAATTCGTTTCGCTTGCAACAAAGCGGTTTTACCACTTCGTGTAAAATCAACAAGAACGGCGATTTTGTTCATGGGGAAAAGGGCATTTGCTAGTTCAGTGCTTTCAATTCAAGCTACACAAATCTATTAAAATATCATCAGCTCTCCAACGAAAGATTTTGAATAGTGATCCAGTCAAATTTGTATAGCCTCGAACAACACCTTATACCAATGTGAATTCTAAAACAGGCCAATGTTTGAGAAATCATTCAGTGGTATATGCCGATGAATACACGTGTTTAGTTCAAGCTTGCGAAGCAAAGATTGGACTATTACACTTGTCCAATCGGTATTATTCCTTGAGCTGAGCTGCAATGAATCGATTCGATATTTTCTCAAAAAGTGAAGAAACAGAAGCAAATGGATAAGAAAAATTGGGCGTTCGAAGTCAGGTTAAAAAAAATGGACACGCATTGTGTCCATTCGCATTTTCGTCTAGTAATGTTTTTAAAAAAGTTCGAACAATCACTGCTTCACCACCCTTTGCCCAATCACACTCCCATCATCACACGCCACATTAAACAGATAAACACCCGTGCTCAATTGCGACACATCAAACTGCTG
>JAYTMF010000088.1:0-7239 GCA_043728755.1 Flavobacteriales bacterium | reverse complement strand
TTGGACAAGTGTAATAGTCCAATCTTTGCTTCGCCAGATTGAACTAAACACTTGTATCCATCGGCATTTACCACTGTATGATTTCTCAAACATTGACCTTTTTTATAGATTACATTGGTATAACATGAGAGCCACTAAATTCAATGAAACGGATTTCATTGCTGAATCTGAATTGATACTTCGTCCTGATGGAAGTCTTTATCACCTTGGTGTAAAACCGGAAAATGTTGCATCAAAAATCATTATCGTTGGTGATCCCGACCGTGTGCCAATCATTTCATCCATGTTTGATGACGTTGAATGCAGGATTTCGGGACGAGAATTTGTTGTACATACAGGAACCTTCAATTCCAAACGAATGACGGTAGTGTCTTCGGGTATCGGAGTTGATAATATCGACATCGTCATCAATGAACTTGATGCAGCCGTGAATATTGATTTCATAAAGAGAAAGGCGAATGAACAATTAGCAAAACTGGAAATAGTAAGAATTGGAACATGCGGTTCGCTACACGCTGACATTAAAGTTGGGAGCGTCGTCGCCTCTCAATTTGCTTTTGCTCTCGATGGTGTTCCATATTCATATGAATCGTCAATGGATGAAAACGAGCGACGTGTTCATGATCGTCTCAGTTCTTCGTATTCATGGCTTCAGGAAAACAAGAATTTCTATACTTCAGCTTGTTCTATCGAATTGCTCGCAAGAATTGCCGGTGATGCCGTGCATGGAATAACCGCCACTGCCAATGGCTTTTACGGTCCGCAAGGAAGATCACTCAGATTGCATTCCGTCATGGAAAGTAGGATAGATGAGTATGCTGCCTTTGAATTCGAAGGCTTGCGTATTATTAATTTCGAAATGGAATGCGCTGGCATCTATTCTCTTGCTTCAATGCTCGGTCATAAGGCTTTAACTCTCTGTATAATATTGGCGAATAGAGCATCAAAAGAATTTCACAAGAGCCCGTCAGCAAGTATTGAAAGCCTTATCAGGCTTGTGCTGGAGCGATTTTAAGACTAGCGATGTGCATAAGACTCGTGCTGTTCAAAATTTTGTGAAACCCTCCAAGGTAGATTTGGGTATCAGATATGGAAACACTGTTACCTCTTATGCACACCAACGAAGTTTATGCACTGATCACGCTGATTGAAGATCCCGATGAATCGATTTACGATCAGGTAAGAAAGGAGTTGAGGACCTATGGCGAAGCCATTATTCCGCAGCTGGAGCAATACTGGGAGTTACAGGATTTTGGTCCATTGTTCCAGACTCGTCTCGAAGAACTCATTTCGAGCATTCAATATGAAGGCGTTTATAGCAGACTCAAGAACTGGAAGAATTCCGAAGACAAAAACTTACTTGAAGGTGCTCTAATCATCAACAAGTATCAATATCCTTCTTATGATGAAGACGAGCTGAGAAGAAAAGTTTCCAAAATTCGTCAGGATATCTGGTTGGAGTTGAACGACAATCTCACTGCATTTGAACAAGTGCGTGTCATAAATCATATTTTATTCACGCATCACGGCTTTAAAGGAAACCGCGACAACTATCACCAACCTCAAAATAGTTTCATGACGGACTTGCTTTCTTCAAAAAGCGGGAATCCAATTTCACTTGGGTTGATGTATGCTTACTTGGCAGACAGCCTTGAACTTCCTATTTATGGAGTCAATCTCCCAAGTCACTTTATTCTTTGTTACCTCGATCACCAAGCTGAAGATGAGGCTCTCGGACTTACAAAGGACGATGCTGACATCTTGTTCTATATTAATCCTTTCAACGCAGGTGCTATTTTACAACAGGATGAAATAGACGAATTTTTGGAAAAGCAGAATTTACCTCGGGACGATCGATTCTATAGACCCTGCAGCAATATGGAAATGATTGCCAGAATGCTCAACAATCTCATCCATTCCTATATAGCGGCAAGCAATGATGAAAAGGTGAGGGAATTGCGCACTATGCAATCTCTGTTATTGGAAAAAGAATCATAGCAATTTGCTTTGAAAATATGAACGACGTCATACTTGGTGTCGTTTTTTGTGGCTTTATGCGCAAGTTTTTCAATAGTCACCATACCGAATTCTGATCGTCTTATCGAAATTGTGTTGTAAGTAGCTAGTGGATAAGATTGTATCGAGGGTACAAAGTTCATTGTATTCAAGCAGGCATAATGAATTGATACTCATGTTGCCGGCATAAATAATCATCCATAATTTACATTATGTAAAATAGATTATTTAAAGATGAGGCCGGATCGCTCCGGCCTTCTTTGTCTTATTTCTCCAACTGTGCCTTCATTCTCTTCTGTCCGTCTGTGTTGCCCACCCTGACATATGCTTCCATTAAAGCAGTAATAATCTCTTTGTCGTCAGGCTTTTCTGTATATGCTCTTTCAAATTGAGCGATGGATTGATTGAATACGCCATTGGCATTTGCGACACACGCATCGAATTTGGCTGATTCTCTTGGTGGAATTTTGTCGCATTCCTTTAATTGTTCTACACCCCGGTTATAATATGTAGCTCCAAGGTTGAACAATGCATCAAAATATTTTGGATTAATCTCAGTGGCTTTTTTATAAGCATTTTCCTGATCAGCTACACGGCCAAGTTTTTCATAAGTTGCTCCCAAAACAAACCAGATCGTTTCGTTTTGTCCGTCTGCCGCAGTAAGTGCCACTAAGAGTTCCACAGCCTGGTCATATTTCTGCTCTCCCAGCAACAGGTTGACTTCGCTGCGGAGCAATTCAGCGTCTTTAGGGTACTTTGCACGTGCATCCATAAGCACTTTCTTGGCTTCATCCATTTTCCCTTCTTTTATCAGCAAATCAACAATGTACATATAGACTGATGGCACATTGTATCCGATTTCAGCACTGGCTTTATATCCGGTGATCGCTGCGGAAGTATTTCCACAACGGTCATCGCAGAATGCGGTATTGAATATTGCTGCTGAATCCAATATGCCGAATTTGCTGCTGATCTCATTGGAAATCCTGAAATGTGTTGCTGCTGTACAAAAGTCACTGGAAGTGTACTCAACACTTGCCTTCTCGAGTACGAGAGTCTGTAATGCACTCAATGACATTGTGTTTTCGTTGATGTATTCATTGGTTTTATCCAGTTCCATGGCTTTGAAAAACGACTCTTTCGCAAGTTCAATAGCGTTTGGAAACATCGGTGCATATTTGGGACTACTGGCGGTATTGAGGTAAATATTACCACGGTATCGCCACGCTTTCTCTTTGCCTGATGCTTTGGGATCTTTTATTCCCTTTTCAATGTAGTCGATGGCTACATCATATTCACCGCTCTTGTTGGCATTATATGCCGATGTGATGTCGGGTTGCGCATATGCCGCAGTGGCAATTAATGCAGTAATAATCAGCATACTGATATTCTTCATTTCTAATTTGATTTGATTATGTGATGACAAAAATAGGTTTTCTGCACGCTCTCTTCCCAAGTTCCTTGCCAATTGCTATTCCTTGCACATTGGGGTAAATATCCAACGAAAAGCCGCAATCCTATATGGAATGCGGCTTTTAATGATTATCGCGTTATCAGATATTCGGCTTATTCATCTCCCGCTACTGATTCTGAATCGTTGCTCTCGCTTTCTCCACCTTCTTCGGTCGAGTCTTCGGCGTTCAGTTCCTCATTTACTTCGTCTTCGTCTTTAAGAACTGTGCAGACAGCAGCAATTTCGTCGCTACCTCTCAGGTTTATCAATTTTACTCCTTGTGTTGCTCGACCGATCACGCGAAGTTCTTCAACATCTAGTCTGATAGTAATTCCGCTCTTATTAATGATCATGAAGTCATGGTCGTTCTCTACACCCAAAATAGCGATCAAATTGCCTGTCTTCTCGGTAATATTGATTGTTTTTACGCCTTTACCACCACGATTGGTCACGCGATATTCAGTCAGCGCTGAACGCTTACCAAATCCTTTTTCACTTACTACAAGAATGTCTTTTTCCGGATTGTCGGTACAAACCATTCCAATCACCTCGTTGTCTGCGCCACCCAGATTCACGGCTTTCACTCCTTGTGCAGTTCTTCCTACAGCACGAACTTTACTTTCAGGGAAACGGATCGCTTTTCCGGCTTTGGTTCCCATGATGATATCGCAACTGCCGTTAGTTAGCCTAGCGGAAAGAAGTGTGTCTCCTTCAACAATAGTGATCGCATTGATACCATTCGTTCGAGGTCTTGAATAGGCCTCGAGAGATGTTTTTTTGATCAGTCCTCTCTTTGTACAAAGTATGACGAAGTTATTCTTTACATACTCTGGATCTTTCAAATCGCTTGTGCGGATGTACGCAAGCAGCTTGTCATCCTGCTCTATCTGTATCAGATTCTGAATCGCTCTGCCTTTCGTTGCCTTTGCTCCTTCCGGCAATTCAAACACGCGCATCCAGAAGCAGCGTCCTTTCTCAGTGAAGATCAACAGCCAATCGTGGTTGGTAGCTGTGAAAATGTGCTCTACAAAATCTTCCTGTCGGGCTACAGTTCCCTTTGCTCCTATGCCACCTCTTGATTGGGTTCTGTACTCGTTGACATTGGTTCGTTTGATGTAACCGGCGTGTGTAATTGTCACTACCACGTGGTCATCCGGGATCATGTCCTCGATGTTTAGCTCTGCACTGCTGTGTACTATCAAAGAACGACGTTCATCGCCATATTTCTCGATGAGGTGGGCCAATTCATCCTTGATGATCTGCATTCTGATTGCTTCGCTTCCCAGAATCTCCTGCAGTTTTGTGATGAGTGCCATCAATTCGTCGTATTCATTGCGGATCTTATCACGCTCAAGGCCCGTAAGTCTCTGTAGACGCATATCCAGAATGGCACGCGATTGAATTTCACTTAGATTGAAATTGGTTATCAGGCCTTCACGTGCAATGTCTGGGGTTTGACTTCCGCGTATTAATGCGATCACCTGATCAAGATGATCCAAGGCGATCAATAATCCTTCGAGAATATGCGCACGTTCCTGTGCTTTTCTTAACTCATACTGTGTGCGGCGCGTAACTACTTCATGACGATGGTTCACATAGTGAACGATCATATCTTTCAAATTCAAAATGACTGGACGACCAGCAACCAATGCAACGTTATTTATTGAAAATGAAGTTTGTAACGCTGTGTGTTTATATAGATTATTTAATACTACATTCGATATGGCGTCGCGCTTTACCTGGTAGACAATGCGAATTCCTTCTCTTGAGCTGAGATCTGAAATCTCGCTGATGCCCTCTAGTTTACCTTCACGAATCATGGCGTCCTGCTTCGACTGCATCTCCGCCTTATTTACCTGGTATGGAACCTCGGTAATGACAATGCATTCACGTCCGTCAATTTCTTCGATCTGATGCTTGGCGCGAATTACAACTCTTCCCTTTCCAAATTCGTATGCACTTCGCACGCCATCCACACCGAATATGGTTCCGCCTGTTGGAAAATCGGGTGCTTTGATATATGTCATCAGCTCATCGATCGTGATGTCACGGTTTTCGATATAGGCCACAATTCCCGAGCAAACTTCTGTCAAGTTGTGTGGTGGCATGTTGGTAGCCATACCCACAGCGATTCCGCTAACGCCATTCAAAAGAAGGTTCGGAACTTTGCCAGGCATTACTTTCGGCTCCTGAAGAGAGTCGTCAAAATTCGGTTGAAAATCAACGGTTTCCTTGTCTAAGTCTTCAAGTAATTCTTCAGCTATTTTTCGGAGTCTGGCCTCGGTGTAACGCATCGCTGCCGGCGGGTCGCCATCCATACTTCCGAAATTACCTTGGCCATCAACCAAAGGGTAACGAAGTGTCCAGTCTTGCGCCATCCGAACCATGGTATCATAAACAGCTGTATCACCATGAGGGTGGTATTTACCCAGAACTTCTCCAACAATACGAGCAGATTTTTTATAGGGTCTGTTCGAAAGAACGCCTAATTCGAGCATTCCATAGAGCACTCTTCTATGCACCGGCTTCATTCCATCTCTAACGTCCGGAAGTGCCCGGCTTACGATCACCGACATCGAATAATCGATGTACGCTGTTTTCATTTCATCCTCAATGTTGATTTGGATAATTCTTTCGCCTTCTGCCATGTATAATTAATTTGACTTGTTTAATGGTAATTTACCCTGATAAACAGCGTATTGAAAGGAAGTATGCTTCGATTTGGCAATCGCTTTTTATGGGCACGCGAATTTAGTTCTACATAGTAGAAAATCAATGGCTTTTCTCCAGCGAATTTTATTCACAAATTACAATGCATCTGTGGATAAGGATAAGTTGAAGCAATGAAGCTTAAATCGTACTAAGTTTGGGCCCTCAGGCAATCGCCAACATGCAAGAACGACATCTGGACAGTGGTCAATATTTCAGGGAGCAGGCCATGACCACAGAAAAATATGTGATCCCTTATATTTCGGAGATAAAGCAAATTCGCCCGGGCATGCGCGTGCTCGAAATTGGATGTGGCGAAGGTGGAAATCTTAAACCTTTTATCGAGGCGGGTTGCGAGTCATATGGTATTGATTATATGCAAGACAGAATTGACAAAGCCTCCCAGTACTTTGATCATCATCCTCAAAAAGGTCATTTGCATCTGATTTGTGACGACATCTATAATCGCGGCGAAAGTGATGGTGTATTTGATGTGATTATTATGCGCGATGTCATTGAACACATTCATGATCAAGTGAAATTCATGGGTTTCGTCAAGAAATTCATGAATGAGCAAAGCGTTTTTTTCCTTGCCTTTCCACCATGGTATAACCCCTTTGGCGGACACCAACAAATCTGTAAGAACAAATTCCTATCAAAACTTCCATTCTTTCATATTCTGCCACGATTCATTTATAGGAGCATTTTGAAACTTGGAGGAGAAGATCAAAAAACGATTGTTGATTTACTTGAGATCAAGCAGACGGGTATTTCGCTGGAACGATTTGAAAGGATATTACACAAAGAACATTTTAAAATAAAAAAGAAGACGCTTTATTTTATCAATCCCAATTATGAAGCAAAGTTTGGACTTCGACCAAGAGTGCAATCTAAAATTTTCACATCCATCCCTTTCGTCAGAAATTTTGCGGTAACTGCAGGATACTACGTTTTGTCAAAGTGATTTTTCCAAAACTAGGAGTATTAAATTCTGATTAAAGGAAGTTATTGAAGGTCAAAGTATTCTCTTGCTGAGCGGATGGATATATGGACATCGTATC
>JAYTMF010000087.1:0-8361 GCA_043728755.1 Flavobacteriales bacterium | reverse complement strand
TTAGGTAATTTGTTCAGCGTTGAACAAGCTTGCCGACACGTTGGCATCGAAGCCATCATCAGCGATCGCAAAGAAGATATTGAATCGGCAGATGGACTTTTGTTGCCCGGAGTTGGCGCCTTTCAGGAAGCGATGAACAATTTAGAGAACCTTGGTTTGATTCCTTCTATTTTGTCTGCTGTTGAAGAAGGCAAACCATTGTTTGGAATTTGTCTGGGCCAGCAATTGCTTTTTACAGAAAGTGAAGAATTCGGTGCGAAAAGAGGATTGAATTTGATACCCGGTAAGATAAGAAAGTTTCCGACGCATAGCGGAGACGGTGAAAAAATCAAGGTTCCCCAAATCGGATGGAACAAGCTGAAAGCCGCGATTGAATTGAAAAATACACCTCTTCACTCCTTGAAAGATGACGCATTCATGTACTTCGTGCATTCCTATTATGTACTACCGGAACAAGCTGAAAACGTGCTCACGACAACGAATTATGAAGGCGTGAATTATTGCTCGTCAGTCCGCGGAAAGAACAATATTTTCGCGACCCAATTTCACCCTGAAAAGAGTGGTGAACCGGGGTTAACCATTTACCGCAATTGGGCGGAAATAAATGCATTGATATGAGTAAAGGATTAGAGACATACTACGGACTTCCTGCAGAAGTAACATTCTGCGCCAGATGCGTAATGTCGAATCAGCGCCCTGCATCCACGATAGAATTCAAGCATACAGTTGATTCTAAAAAAGTCACACTCAAAATTGATGACGAAGGCGTATGTGATGCCTGCAGAACAGCAACACATAAGGAAGAGATCGACTGGAAGACGAGAGAAGAAGAATTGATGAAGTTGTTGGATAAACACCGCAAGAATGATGGCTCTTATGATTGTCTGGTACCGGGAAGCGGTGGGAAAGACAGCGCGTTTCAATCCCATGTATTGAAATACAAATACGGCATGAATCCGCTCACCGTAACATGGCCACCGATATTGTATACTGATTATGGATTAGCGAATTTCAGAAATTGGATCGACAGCGGATTTGATAATATCTCGTTCAACAGAAATGGCAAGGTGATGAAATTGCTGACCAAATTGTCGATTGAAAATTTGCTGCATCCCTTTCAGACATTCATCCTTGGTCAAAAAAATCTTGCACCGAAAATTGCGGCGCACTATGGACTGAATCTCATTTTTTATGGTGAGAATGAAGCAGAGTATGGCAATCCGATTGCTGACAATGCTACCTCCTTGCGAGATAAATCCTATTACAGTTTCAATCACCTCGACGACATTTATCTCGGTGGAGTTTCCATTCCTGAGCTAATAGAGAAATACGGTATTCGGCTTGCCGATCTGATGTCCTTTCTTCCACCCACTACAGAAGATCTTCAAAGGTCGAAAGTAGAAGTGCACTATCTCGGCTACTATCTCAAATGGACACCTCAAGAAGCCTATTATTATTCAGTAGAAAATACGGGATACAAGGCGCGACCATTTCGCACACAAGGCACATACTCGAAGTACAATAGTATCGATGATAAGATTGATGACCTGCATTATTATACGACGTTCATCAAATTCGGAATAGGTCGTGCGACGTACGATGCATCGCAAGAAATCCGAAACAAGCATATCACTCGCGAAGAAGGTGTTGCACTGGTAAATAGATTCGATGGAGAATTTCCAGATCGCTACTTCAATGAAGTGATGGACTACCTCGACATTGATCCGGAACATTTTCGAACAGCATTGATAGACAAATTTCGTTCACCACATTTGTGGGTGAAAGCTGCCAACAACGAATGGAAACTTCGACACAACGTGATGGGAACAGGAGCGGGTGACTGAAATAAAAAGAGCATCGGGTTCACAGCAGTGACAAAAAAATATGTCTGCAACTCAAACAGAAAAAATATTTTCATGGATATTGTCGCTTGAGCTGAAATATCCTGTTGAAGAATGGACCATCAATGAAGTTCATATCTGGCCGGTGTTGCGCAATGGCATCTATACGGAATTATGGCTGAGTGAGTGGAGCAGTACAAAGGGGAAATCTATCTCATCGGCAAAGGCAAGACAGCAGAAAAAAACCACTTCAAAACCATCCTGGCTTCATTCGCTGTCTTACCATGCGAAAGGTCTTTTGCGTTTTCTAAAATTCTATTTTACCCCACTTAAAAAGTCGAATGTTCTCTTCTCTTGCAATACGCATTACAGGGCCACATT
This sequence comes from Flavobacteriales bacterium, assembly GCA_043728755.1. Classification (GTDB taxonomy): domain Bacteria; phylum Bacteroidota; class Bacteroidia; order Flavobacteriales_D; family Sanyastnellaceae; genus JAIBBG01. Next base: position 6,139 of record JAYTMF010000087.1, on the reverse strand, counting down.
TAAAAATCAGGAGTACAATAAATTTTTCGACCCACTTCGGAACGATTTTCCGCAATATAAAAACGCCTACATCACGAAATTCGGGAAAGTGCGTGGCAACGAGCTAAAAGATTCGATACAGCTCAGTCGGTTTGCTTACATACAGTCTGTCTATCTAAGAATGCTGCGAAGAAAAAATCTTCAGGTTTCCATGACCGAATTCGATGCTTTCTATCAGGAAATATCTATTTATTCAGAACGACTTAAGCGCTTCAATCTGAATTTCATTCATGAAGCTTATTACTCCATCAAGAAGTCTGCGTTCGTTTATCGCATTCTCTTGAAGAAAACCCGTGCGAAAGAAGCCATTGGACTTTGCTACTACGAAGACTCCAATGAAAACTTGGGTATGAACCTGGCGGCATATGAATTGGGAATTCGTTCTGTAGATATGCAGCACGGCGGACAAGGCGCGATACACAGGGCATATGCCCGATTTCAAAAGCTTCCGGCAAGTGGTCAGTATGAAATTCTTCCAAAACGATTCTGGTGTTGGGAAAATAATTCAGCGGATGAAATCAACAAATGGGCAGCACAACCTGGTTGTCGCCATGAAGTGATCGTTGGCGGTAATCCTTGGTTATCCTATGTTAAACGTCACTCGGATGCAACTTCGAGCAACGACAAGATCGTCCTCTATACCCTTCAGCCCTACGAGGAGTTGATGCGCCCGGCTGTCATCGAATGCATACCACTACTCGGTTCAGAATACCAATGGATTATCAGGTTGCATCCACGTATGCAGTCTCGTGCTGAGGAATTGAAAGCTCTCATTTCATCTCATCAATTAGAAAACTTTATTCATCCCGAAACTTTTGGTCAACTAACACTTCCTGAAACGCTGGCGATGAGTTGTGTGCATGTGTGTCGGACATCGGGGTCCATTATTGAGGCAGTGTTGATGGACGTACCGAGCGTCATTGTAGATTATGACGGCGTGCAGATGTATGATTACTGGATACTGCATGACAAAGCCGTGGATGCGACATCAAAGACTCCATCCGAAATAGCTGAACTCATTCGTTCGTTATCCCATAAAAAACTGGCGTAAAAAAAGAGGCTCAACTGATTAAAAGTCCGTTGTGAAAAACCGCTGATTTAAATCTTTATTTTCATCCACAGGGAAACTACATTCGTCAGAATGGTTAGCTATCTCGACCTTCTACTGCTCGTTCCTATTGGTCTGGCCATCTGGCGTGGCTGGAAGAATGGATTTGTCATGGAAATTTTTTCCATGCTTGCCTTGTTTGTCGGCATCTATGCGGGAATCCACCTCAGTGATTGGATGGCTCGATTTCTAAAAAACAAGATGAATGTTCAATCTGAAAATCTCCCCATCATTTCATTTGTCGTTGTTTTCTTGATTGTGGTCATCGCGCTCTTCTTCCTTGGAAAACTCATCACTAAAAAAGTGAGTGCCGGAGGAACTGAAAAATGGAATCAGATAGGTGGCGCGTTTTTTTCATTGACAAAAACACTCCTCTTTCTAAGCATCACATTCGTTCTATTCAACGCGCTCGACAGAAAATATTCCTGGCTTCCGGAACAGCAAGTAGAGAAATCCTACTTCTACGAGCCAATCTATAATTTCTCTCTATTCATGTTACCGGCAGTCGAACACAGTGATTTCTACAAGAAGCTGGAGAAGGAAAACCTCGCTCCTATCACACCAAGAAAGAACAAAGTCGCAGAAAAATAACTTCTTGTTTTTGCGCCGAATTTTCTCTCTGGTTTCCATTTCTTAACTTTCTTCATCTATTAATTGAGTTACAATCACAACCTTTGTGCACATCAATTGTTTTTGTCATTCATGATAGGCCATCGTTTTCATAAATACATACCGGAAGAGGATAAAAGAACAGCATTCGACAAGCTATTGCCTCTTTTCGTTGAGTTGTTGAATTACACCAACGGCGATCCGAACGACGCGCTGAATTTCATGGAAGAAATTGACAAGCAACAACCCATCTTCACCGACACCTATAGTCGCAATGATTTCGAGCAAGAACTCAAGCGAAAAGGATTTATACGTGAAGAGTATCGAGCCGGAAAAGGAAAGGGCAAAGGCAAAGGCAAAGGAATGGCGATCACAGCGAAGAGTGAACAGCACATGCGACAGCGTGCATTGGATCAACTTTTCGGCAAAATGAAGAAAGCAGAACGCGGAAATCACAAAACAAAACACACCGGAAATGGTGATGAAGCCACGGAATTGCGAAGGCCTTATCGCTATGGAGATAAGGCAGAGCAAATATTAATGAGCGAGTCGCTTCGCAATGCGCAGATCAATCATGGCATTGAAAATTTTCAATTGACCGAAGATGACCTAGAAGTTTTTGAAACGGAAAATGTTTCGCAAGCTTCGACCGTTTTGATGATTGACATATCGCACAGCATGATATTGTATGGCGAGGATAGAATCACCCCGGCGAAGAAAGTTGCGATGGCGCTGGCGGAATTTATAATGCGCAGATATCCTAAGGACACCATAGATATTGTAGTATTTGGTGATGACGCCTGGCCTGTACAGATCAAGGATCTTCCATATTTACAAGTTGGCCCATATCACACCAACACTGTTGCGGGACTCGAGTTGTCGATGGAAATTCTGCGAAGGAAAAAAGCGGGTAACAAGCAAATATTTATGATCACCGATGGTAAACCTTCGTGTGTAAAAGTGGATGGACAGTATTATAAAAACTCATTCGGTCTGGATCCATTCATCACCAACAAATGTTTGAATCTCGCTCGCGAATGCCGAAAGAAAAACATTCCCATCACGACATTTATGATCGCGACCGATCCATACCTGCAACAGTTCATTGAGGATTTTACCAACGCCAATAACGGAAAAGCACTCTATACGGGCCTCACAGGATTGGGCGATTCCATTCTTCGCGACTACGAAAAAAACCGTCGATCACGATTCAGATAAAATTCAAAATCACATCAATGCATCAAAAGAAATTTATGGACCACAGTAAAATAAAAACGCTCGAACAACTCAAAGCTTCAGGATATGCATCAAAGAGCATCAAAGAAGAATTGCGCGAAAATCTCATCGCCTGCATGGCGGAAAATGTGAATCCCTTCAAAGGCATTATAGGTTATGACGAAACAGTATTACCTGATCTCCAGCGCGCCATTTTAAGTGGACATAGCATCAATTTACTCGGTCTTCGCGGACAAGCCAAGACACGAATTGCGCGCCAGATGACCAACCTGCTTGATGAATGGATTCCATTCGTTACGGGAAGTGAGTTGAATGATGATCCATTGAATCCGGTAAGTCGTTTTTCTAAAGAATTCATCCTTGAACATGGCAACAAAACGCCTGTTTCTTGGCTGCACAGATCCGATCGATATGTAGAGAAACTTGCCACACCAGATGTGACTATTGCAGATTTAATTGGCGATGTCGATCCGATCAAAGCTGCAAACTTAAAACTGCCATACAACGACGAACGCGTCATCCACTTCGGTCTCGTACCTCGAAGCAATCGCAGCATTTTCGTCATCAACGAATTGCCCGATTTACAAGCTCGCATACAAGTTGCACTGTTCAACATCTTGCAGGAAGGAGATATTCAGATACGCGGATTTCAATTGCGTCTCGAATTAGATATTCAATTTGTATTCACAGCCAACCCGGAAGACTATACCAATCGCGGAAGCATTATCACACCATTGAAAGACCGCATACAAAGTCAAATCATCACCCACTATCCTAAGAGCATTGAGTTTTCGCGCGAGATAACTATGCAGGAAGCGAAGCTTACTGATGCACAACGCAAGCGCGTTCATGTTCCCGACTTCCTTGCAGAACTCATAGAACTTGTGGCAACCGAGGCGCGCACTAGTGAGTACGTCGATCAAAAAAGCGGCGTATCCGCACGACTTACCATAACCGGTTTTGAAAACATGGTGAGTGCAGCAGAAAGGAGAGCAATCATCAATCGTGAAAAAATTGCTTATGCACGCGTTAGCGATCTGATGTCGATTGTGCCAGCCATTACTGGCAAAATTGAACTTGTGTATGAAGGCGAACAGGAAGGACCAAAGTTCGTGGCATTGAAACTACTTGGCCTTTCCATTCGCAAAAAATTTCCACAAATATTTCCAAGTCCGGAAACCGTGAAGAGAAAGAAAATGGACAATCCATATCTTGAAATCATGGAATGGTTTGCCAATAATGATCTTGAGTTGTACAACAGTGCAACACAAAAAGAATATGAAGTAGCATTGTACGAAGTGCCAACACTTTCTGATCTTGTGAAAAAATACTGTCCGGGAATATCTGAAAATGATAGTTTAATGATGATGGAATTTGTGCTTCACGGACTAGCGGAATATTCAGCGATAGGAAAATCCGTTATGGATAGCAGCACAGAATTCAGTGATATCATGAATAGCATTTTCTCTAACGACGAGGAGGAAGAGGAAGAAGATTTCTGATGACTTTAGGCACTTTTAGTTTACACCTTTTGTCAATAAAAATTCCTTCAGCAATTCGAATTCCGGCTTCATTTTCACACTTGATTTCTTCGCATTCAACAGATGTTGAAGGGATGATGGAAATTCCAGTTTCTTGCCGATGACTGCTTCGACTATCGGAGCGAATTTTAGTGGATGCGCGGTTTCCAGTATCATTCCTCTTTCACGATGATGTACTGAGAGATATTCGCTCAACGCGAGAAATGCCACAGCACCATGTGGATCTAACAAGTATCCATGAGTATGATATGCGTTGCCTATTGCCTTTTTGGTCTGTGCATCATCATAGCTGAAACTGCTGACCATTTTTTTTATGTTTTTATGATCGCCAAGCAATTCCAACACGCGAACAAAATTGCTGGGATCACCCACATCCATCGCATTGCTTACAGTTGTAACGGCGGTCTTTGGCGAATAATTTCCGGATGACAGATACTCGGTGAACACATCATTGGCATTGCATGCAGCGATAAAATGCTTCACCGGCAAGCCACTTCTATAGGCGAGAATACCAGCTGCGATGTTGCCAAAATTTCCACTCGGTATCGAAATAACTGGCGACAAATCCGCGCTCCATTGCTGCATCGCATAGATATAATAAAGTTGTTGTGGCAACCAGCGCGCAACATTGATACTATTTGCCGAAGTGAGAAAACAAACTTCATTCAGCTCATCATCGGTGAAGGCTTGCTTCACCATTCGCTGGCAATCATCGAAAGAACCATCGACTTCCAGCGCAGAAATGTTTTTACCAAGCGTTGTCAATTGCAATTCCTGCACTTCACTCACGCGACCTGAAGGATAAAGAATCACCACCTTCACGCCTTCAACACCAAGAAAACCATGTGCAACAGCGCCACCTGTGTCGCCACTAGTAGCAACGAGTACGGTGATTTCCCTGCCAATGTCCTTCGCAAAATATCCAAGACACCGACTCATAAATCTAGCGCCGACATCTTTGAAAGCCATCGTTGGTCCATGAAAGAGTTCGAGTGAAAAAATCACCGGAGATATTTCTACCAGCGGCATATCAAACGCAACAGTCTCTGCACAAATTTTCCGTAAGATGTCCTTTGGCATGGAATCAAAAACGAATGGCAGCATCACATCGAATGCAATGTCTTCTTTCGACATCGATTTCAATTCGCTTAGCCAATGCTTGTTGAATTTTGGAATATGAACAGGAAAATAGAGTCCCTCATCCGGTGCTTGCCCGTGAATGGCTGCTTCGCGAAAAGAAACATCAGCCGACTTGCGATTGAGTGAAAAATATTTCATTTATCGAAGTTCTTCGTTTCAACAATTTTTACACCTGCCGCACTCACAAGTCCATTATGCATATTGAATTGTATACCGGTTGTTTTATACACCTTACGCATTGCTTGCTCTGTATTGTTTGCATCCATTTCCGATTTACACAACATGAACACAGAAGGTCCGGACCCGCTGATTCCGCCACCCAATGCGCCCGCTGAAAGTGCGGCGTGCTTCACTTCACTGAACGCCGGGATAAGGACGCTTCTCACAGGTTCAATGATCACATCATTCAATGACCGGCCAATCAGGTGATAATCTTTGGCGTAGAGACCTGCCACAAGTCCACCGA
>JAYTMF010000086.1:0-13035 GCA_043728755.1 Flavobacteriales bacterium | reverse complement strand
CTCAAGGAAATTACATTATAGAAATCATGTCTGAGAAAAATGTGGAACATCACACTTTAATCATTCAGAAATAAAAATTTCTGTGGTTTTGAAAAGAGGCTGTTCGCATTGCGAGCAGCCTCTTTTGTTTAATGCGTATAGGGTATTGAGAGCGTGATGGTGAATGGTATTGGTGTGAAGCAATACCGATTGGACAAGTGTAATAGTCCAATCTTTGCTTCGTCAGATTGAACTAAACACTAGTATCCATCGGCATTTACCACTGTATGATTTCTAAAACATAGGACTGTTTTATAAATCACATAGGTAAAATGCGCTACTTGAAGGACAACTGAAGTATGACATTGGAATTGGGGAATATTGAAGTTATTTTGTAACGTAATAGTGAAATAGGTTTCTTGAATTTCAAATCATTGAATTTTCGAATTGGTCTGTTTGTCGATTAAACCATTTGAGAGTTCTTCTGTCGAAACAATAGAAATCAAAAAATTTATCCCATGAAAAAATTACATTTTGTATTGATCGCTTTCACTTTGAGTGCAGCAATCATTTCCTGCAACAAGGAAAAAGACATGCCCGGTATTGACAATGAAGCAGTATCCAATGAAGCGCTTTCCACTTTTGTAGAAAAGAGTCTGATGAGTGATGAAGATGCCGGCACAATGCGCGGCGCACAAGGCTTTCAGGATGGTTGTAGCTGGCAGGAACTCATGCCTTCCTGCGCAACAATAACCGTTAGTGGTGAAACTTTCCCGAAGACCATCACAATAGATTATGGAAGCGGATGCACGAATCAAAACGGCATCACAAAAAGTGGAATGATCATCATCACCCTCTCGGATGAGATGATGAATAATGGCGCGATCCGAACGGTGACATTGCAAAATTTTGTCATCAACAACACCCAAATCGAGGGCAGCAGAATCGTGACCAACATTGGTAACAATGAAAGTGGTCAACCCATGTTTCATCGCGAGGCCAATCTGACATTGACGCGTAATGGAAACACATTTACAAGGACAAGCAATGAGGAAGTGACGTGGTTGAGCGGATATGACACGACGCCATGTGGCGATAATATTTTTCAGGTAACAGGAAATGGAACATGCACTCGACCAAACGGCAATGTTCGCACTCGAACCATTATTGTGCCATTGATCATCGACCATCAGTGTGGATATATCACGAGTGGTGTTGTTGAAATCACCGGACCAAATGGAACGGGAACGATCAATTTTGGTGATGGAACATGCGACACCATCGCAGTAGTGACAAGACCCAATGGCAATGTTCAAACGATAGAACTGCATCAGCAATAGTATCAACAAGCATTGTGAAATTTGAAAAACCGTCTTGTGATCAAGGCGGTTTTTCTATTCAAAAAAATCACGGAAATGAAATGACTCGCACCGATGCTATTCACCGATTTCTATGAGAAATGCTTCACCTCGCCGCATTATTAAAAAAATTTAATTCATGATAGCGAAAATCCTTGAATGTAGCGTCAAGTATAGATGCGCTGCATAATTTACCCAAAAGACAGGTTTTCAAAAGTGATACCGATTGGACCAGTGTAATAGTCCAATCTTTGCTTCGCCAAATTGAACTAAACACTTGTATCCATCGGCATTTACTACTGTATGATTTCTCAAACATTGGCCTGTTTTATAATTCACATTGGCATGACTTCCACTCTTAACTGTTGAAATCTTCCTGTAATCATCAATGCATGTCGACGTGAACAATTGACTTTTGTACGATCTGCTCATAGCTACTAAACGCTAAGAGCGATAAAGATCCACCGAAAAACTTTTGTTAAACGGATTGCACATGATTTATTCTATACGTTCCCTCTTTTTCTTCCTTGTAATTGTCTTCTCGTCAGTCACATCTTGGTCTCAGCTTACCTTTCTTGATCCGGCAACCAATCTTCCAACGACGAGTTATACGCTATCGTCAAAACTTTGCCAGGGCGCGAGTGTTGATCATTGCATCAATGTGGTGAGTGCGGGCACGAGTCACTCGATCACCTCACATAGTGGAAGCCTTGGCACCATCGTCATTGCTCCGCCATCTAATCCTTTACCGAGGTGCTTCAGATATACTGCGCCATTTGGATTCACCGGACCGAATACGATCACCTTCACCGTGACAAATAATCTTGGCCAAACGGGGACGTTACAAATCACCATCGTTGTTGTCAATCCGAACACACCGATCAATTCAGGACCAGACCAGCAACTATGCTCACCTGTAAATTCAACGACGCTCAATGCAATAAGTCCCGATCCATTGGCGATTGGATATTGGACAAAACTTACGGGCCCCGGATCCATTTCCGGAGGAACAGATTCTCCGGCGATTGCTGGTGTAGATCAGCAAGGTGGAGCCAATGTCAATGTAAGTGGATTGCAACTGGGCAGCAATATTTTCATCTGGCACCAGGATTATCCTTGTGACTCGAATGTGGATATTGTGATCATTTACGTTTACAATGGATTTCCTCCGGTTGCAGATGCAAACATTTGCTATCCGACTACAACCAATCACGTAGCGGATACGGTCATACTTTGTGGCACTACGTCCTATACCCTTTGCGCAAACAATCCTGGAACGGCAGCGACCGGAACGTGGACAATTTTCGGTGGATGTGGAACCATTTTCAATATCAACAATGCCAATGCACCAGTGACAAATCTCTGTGCCGGATGTAACAACTTTGAGTGGAATATTGGCAATGGACCATGTCCTGGAGGAGAAACAAAAGACACCGTTGTGATATGTGTATATCCATCCATACAAACTGCAATCGCACCTCCTGCGGTAACACGATGTCTTGGATCGTTCACGACAGTCTCGCTTGTTGGTAATGCGCTAGTTGGTGCCAATACTGCGCAATGGACATTTGTCAGTGGGCCATTAACACCAGGTATAACCACGCCCACGACTTCGTCCACTACCATCACAGGACTCACCCAGCCGGGAGTTTATTGCTTCAATTATACGATTACCAGTGGACCCTGCGGAAGCAGTACATCGCCTGTATGCATTTCAGTCTATAGTCCTACGTCACCAGTAGTTGCAGGTCTCAATCAAGTGATTTGCTTACCTAGCAATTCAGCGACGATGGCTGCAACACCACCCACATTTCCGGCGACAGGAACATGGTCGGTGGTTTCGGGTACCGGTTCATTCGCAAGTCCGAGCTCACCTACCAGTGTTGTTAATGGATTGAGTGTTGATATAAACACTTTCCGATGGACAGTCAACAATGGAAATTGTGCGAACAACGGCACCTCATCTACGATGACGGTGACTGTATTTCCGGTTTCCCAACCAGCAGCCGATGCGGGACCCAATATGAACTTGACCTATAGTGGAACGCCTTTGTCTGTAACACTCGCTGGAAATAATCCTACTGCTCCCGGAACAGGTAACTGGACTATTTCGCCAGTCGGACCAGTAATTACAACACCATCTAGTCCATCCTCTACTGTTACAAATTTGACTCCCGGAGTATATACATTGACCTGGTGCCTCAACAATGGTTCTTGTAGTGCACCTGTTTGTGCGAATATGACGATCAACGTTTTCAATTGTCAAACACTGACCACGAATGCTGGACCCGATCAGAATTTCTGCACACCAACCAATAGCGTAACGCTTGATGCAACAGTGGCAGTATTGCCAGCCACAGGAGTTTGGACAACCATTACAGGTGGTGGATCATTTTCGAGTACCAGCAATCCAACAGCCACTGTGACAAATATTCCTATTGGCATCAACACTTACAGATGGACAGTTACCAATGGTGGTTGCGGAAGCTTCTTCGATGACATCATCGTAAATATTTTTAATAACTCCACAACCACCTCCAACGCAGGTACTGATCAGGAGTTTTGCGCAAGCGGTGGTCCTGGGTCTGCGGTGATGTCGGCAAACACCCCCGTTGCACCGGCGACAGGTACATGGACTGCGCTCGGCTCAGGAACAATTTCTTCGGCGAATAGTCCTACCGCTACAATGTCGGCATTGCCAGTGGGTGCACACAATTTTGTGTGGACAGTAAGCAATGGACCCTGTGGCATGGCGAGTGACACTGTTCAGGTTCGCGTATATGCACAGGGACAGACTGCAGCAAATGCGGGACCTGATCAGAATTTATGTTCCACAAATTCAAATACTACTGTTGTTGGCAACAACCTTGTGAATCCTGCAAGTGGAACATGGACAATCATCACCGGTGGCGGAACAATTGTGAGCCCGAATACTTCAGCGACTGCCATCAATACTATTCCCGTTGGTATAAACACTTATCGCTGGACCATATACAATGGACCGTGCGCCAATCCGCTCGTCTTAACCGACGATGTGGTGATAAACGTTTTCAGCTCAACACAACCTGCTGCCAATGCAGGTCCCGACCAAAACGTATGCAGTACGTCTTCGAGCATTGCATTAAGTGGAACGAGTGTGACCTCGCCGTCTACCGGCCTCTGGTCAGTCTCACCTACCGGTCCGGTGTTCTCAAATAATTCTATTCCGAATCCAACAGTCACAAGCTTAACGCCAGGTACTATATACGCTTTCACATGGACAGTGAACAATGGAACATGCAGCAGTACATCAGATGCAATGATCCTGAATTACTACAACAATGTATTGCCGGCATCCAACGCAGGACCAGACCAGTCAATATGTCTTCCGATCAACTCTGTGACATTAGCAGGAAACCCGGCAACAGGTCCGGCAACGGGTACATGGTCATTGCAAAGTGGACCGAATGTTCCAACTTTCACTGCAAATAACAATGCGTCAATACTATCGAATCTGATTACCGGAACGTATACGATGAGATGGACCGTGAACAATGGCGCATGCAGCCCATCTTCCACATTTGATGATGTAGTCATATTTGTATACAGCAATACACAACTCGTTGCCAATGCCGGACCTGATCAAGAATTGTGCACACCCGTTTCCATTGCCACATTGACGGGCAATGTGTTGCAGTCGCCTGCTACAGGTTTATGGACACAAATCAGCGGGCCAAATACTGCGACCATCAACAATCCGAATCTTGTTCAAGTAGATGCAAGCGGACTTATTGTTGGATGTTATGCTTTCAGATGGACAGTTACAAATGGAAGTTGCACGCCGCCATCGACATTCGACGAAGTACTTGTTTGTGTGAATAGCAATCTTCAGACGACCTCTGATGCGGGTCTGGATCAAATTCTTTGTTCACCCATTGCAACAACGACACTCGAAGCCAACGCCATCATTTTCCCGGCTGTTGGAACATGGACAGTTGTGAGCGCACCCAACGTTCCTTTTTTTAGTTCTGTGAATAGCAGCACAGCTACCCTTTCCAATTTGATAGTTGGAACATACGTATTGAGATGGTGTATTTATAATGGTTCATGCTCGAATCCCAATCCATGCGACGATGTGATCATTCAGGTATTTGAAACTCCAGCACCTGCAGCTAATGCTGGACCGGACATCCTTATTTGCACACCAACAGACAATGTATTCATGGTAGCGAATGCCGCCACATCACCTGCAGTTGGAACATGGTCGATCATCACAGGTAGCGGAGCAATCGTCGGAATAAATGATCCGCTTACTCAAATCACCAATCTACCTGTCGGTGCAAATTGTTTCAAATGGACAATCAACAATGGTGGCTGTGGCGTAGGAACCACAATGGACACAGTATGTGTGAATGTATTCAACGCGAATCAGCCGCTTGCAAATGCGGGAGCAGATCAAGACATGTGCACTCCAACATCCTCAACTAATTTTCAAGGGAATAACCCTATTGTCCCCGCCATAGGAACATGGACTCAATTGAGTGGACCGAGCGCTGCAGACATTGCAAATCCCAATGCAGCCAACTCAGCATTGAGCGGATTGGATGTAGGGTGTTATGAATTTATATGGACCATCAACAATGGAGCATGTGTGAATCCGATATCAGCAGACACCGTTGAGATTTGTGTCTTCAACAGCGGATTTGATCCCGCAAATGGAGGACCTGATATGGAATTGTGCTCACCTATTTCCACTGTGATCATGGCTGCGGAAGCGGCAGTTGATCCGGGCGAAGGAACGTGGATTCAGATCAGCGGACCGACGATCGTAACCTTTAGTGATATCAATGATTCGCTCGCAACGGTTAGTGATCTGATCATCGGCACTTACGTTTTCGAATGGTCATTGAACTATGCTTCGTGTGGTTCTGAAGCTGATCAAATAACGATCACCATTCTTGATAGTACACAAGGCGCAGCATTTGGCGGACCTGATCAAACACTTTGCACGCCAACGAGCAGTGCATTGCTTGCCGCTAATCCGGTATTACCTCCCGGATTTGGAACATGGTCAACACCAAGTGCAACGATCGATTTTCAGAATGAACAAAATCCAACGACGACGGCACTCAATTTAAGTCAGGGCATCAACACGTTGATCTGGACTGTATACAACGGACCATGTCTTGCGCAGGAATTTACTGTTGACACAGTGATCGTATTTATCAATGATGTGAACCAACCTGAATCGAATGCCGGGGATGATCAATTATGGTGCACGCCACACAATTTTGCAACACTCGCGGGAACTCCACTCTCCATTCCGGCAACAGGACTATGGACAACTACAGGAACAGCAACAATTGTGAGTCCAACCAATCCAACAACGGACGTTACTGACTTACCGGTAGGCGTAACGACATTCTGCTGGACGATTTCAAATGGAAGTTGCGATCCGCCACAAACTACAGACTGTGTTGATGTATTTATTTTTCCAGTGGTGCAGTTGCCGGCCAACGCAGGTTCAGATCAGGATGTATGTGGTACTGCAACGAATTGTGCGACACTCGAAGGCAATGCCATTACATTCCCGGCAGTAGGCACGTGGAGCCAGATTGGTGGAGTAACAACGACGACTTTCAGCAATGTCAACGATCCAAATGCGGAGGTGTGTGGAATGGTTCCGGGAGTATATACTTTCCAGTGGTGCATAGACAATGGCCCATGTGGTTCGCAGACATGTGATCAAATGACGATCACTATTTTCGATGATACAACCGGACCTGCTACGCTTCCAGCGGACATTGAAATGTGTATGCCGGCGAATAACGCAATGATGAGTGGAAACGTCGCAAACCTCCCGGGTTTTGGAGTGTGGACTTTACTCTCAGGTGGTGGAATTATTGATGACATCGACAACCCTGAGACATTGATTAGTGCAATGCCTGTAGGAATCAACAGTTTCAGTTGGTGCATATTCAACGGTGTGTGTGCGAACGCATCCACATGTGATACCATCAACATTTCGGTCTTCGAGAATGACATCTCACCTGCCAATGCGGGACCTGATCAAGACTGGTGCGATCCGATTGCCAATATTTTTATGCAAGCTACTCCTGCCTCCTCACCGGCAGTAGGCACGTGGACAGCAATTGGAAATACTGCAACGATCGTAAATCCAAATGATCCCAATTCGGAAGTTACAGGAATTGGAGTGGGCGTTTACACATTCATGTGGACAGTATATAACGGCCCATGTGCGAATACCAATACGACGGATCTGATTACTATTCGTGTGTTCGAGCACAGCCAGCCTGCAGCCAATGCGGGTTCGGATATTGAATTCTGCACACCACAAAACAGCGCACAGATGGTGGCGAATGTTCCAATTTATCCAGCAACAGGATACTGGAATATTGTAGGAAACAGCACGGGCACTGTTCAAAACATTGCGAGTCCGACAACGATGATCTCGAGTCTCATTCCGGGTATTCATCAATTCTCTTGGTCAATTTCCAACGGGCCATGTATACCAAATACCACAACAGACACTATTGCTATACATGTATTCAATCACTTACTTCCTCCGGCGGAAGCAGGACTTGATCTTTTCATTTGCGCACCCGCAGATCTGTCTGCTGTTTGCTCAACACTCAACGGCTCTATGATATCCGGCGCAGCAACAGGACTGTGGACACAGGTATCCGGACCTACGGTTGCCGATTTATCCGACCCAACCATCAACGCACCTGATGCATGTAATCTGTTGATTGGACAATACACCTTCATGTGGTCGGTGAACAATGGACCTTGTGGATCATCACTCGATACCGTTCATGTCATGGTAAACAATCCAGGTGACTCACAACCTTTTGCCGGTGAAGACGCGTTCTATTGCACACCAACAAGTACTCACGTGATGAGTGCGACAGCTCCAACACCCCCTTCGTTCGGCTACTGGCAATCTATCTCGCCGAGTGTAATTGTAGAAGACATCAATGATCCGAATACGCTCATCTCTAATCTAACCGTTGGTCAGCACATCTTCCTGTGGCACTTCAATAATGGTGCATGTGCGCCAGAATCGTTTGATGATATTTCGATATTCGTATATGATGAATTCAACCCTGAGGCGGATGCTGGAGTGGACATTGAACTATGTCTTCCATTGAATGAGGTAGTCATGTCCGCATCGTATCCATTGTATCCTGCAGTAGGCCAATGGAGCGTTGTTGAAGGATGTTCGAGTGTTCAAATTGGCGACGTGAATGATCCGATTTCGATGATCTCGGGCTTGTGTCTCGGTACACAATGTCTTCTCTGGACTGTAGACAATGGACCTTGTCCTGCAGGTCTGACTATGGATACGATCTGCATACGTGTATTCGATCCGGGAATTGATGTAGAGGCTGGACCAGATCAATCTATGTGTACACCACAGGTTTCAGCGATCATGGATGCAACGGTGCCTCAAGATCCAAATTATGGAACGTGGGCAAATAATCAAGGTGGCGGTACGATCATCAATCCTTCAAGTGCAACTACAACGATTGATGATTTACCAGTCGGCATCAATTGCTTCACATGGGAAATTTATAATGGAACATGCGTGAATGCTTTACCATCAGATGGTCTTTGCATTTCCGTCTTCGATCAGGCGCAACCGCCGGCGAATGCAGGCAGTGATGTTGAACTTTGCTTTCCTATCACTTCAGTCACGTTGCACGGCAATATGCCAACCATTCCTGCAACCGGTTCATGGGCGCTGGTTTCCGGAACAGGAATCATTGCGTCACCACAAAGCATTGACACTGATGTGTCAGAAATGAGTGTCGGCTATAACGTGTTCACATGGACAATTGACAACGGGCCTTGTCTCAATCCAATAACCGTTGATACCGTAGTTGTGCGTGTATATCCTGACAATCCACAAATTGCATTGGCAGGATCAGATCTGGAAATATGTACACCCGAAACAATGGTAGTAATGAGTGCCAATGCGCCTGGCGCACCATCATCAGCAACGTGGATTCCGGTTTCTCTCAGCGGACTTATCATCAATGAAAATGATCCCAACACCATTGTTGATTTCCTCACTGTAGGCATTCATGAAATAGAATGGCACGTGTATAATGGGCCGTGCAATCCGGAAAGTGTTGATGCCGTGAGCATCTTTGTTTATGACGCCACAGCACCTGAAGCAAATGCCGGTGATGACATTGAAATATGTTCACCCTCGCAAAGCACTACCATGAATGGCAATGCTGCAACGGCACCGGGAACAGGCTTATGGTCGCTTGGAAATCATCCGGGATCACCGATCCTCGACAATCCATCTGACGCATCTACCGCAGTGCAAGGACTTGCAATAGGTGTAACTGAATTGGTCTGGACGCTTGATAACGGTGCGTGCGGAATGACCGCGGATACCATGCGCGTCATTGTCTTCGATCCAACTTCGCCATCAGCAACAGTGGCCAACGATACCGTCATGTGCGATCCACCGGCATGCGTAAACCTTATCGGATCAATTCCAATACCTCCAGCATATGGCTGGTGGGAACAAATCGCAGGCGATGTAATGGCTACTATTAACGACAGTTTATCGTTTGCAACAACAGCATGTGGATTGGCGCTTAATGAAAGTGCCTTCGTATGGCATGTATACAACGGTCCTTGTGCCAATGGAATTTCATCCGACACATTGTGGTTCTACATCTACGACTCACAAGTAGGCATGGCTGATGCAGGAACAGACACTGCGTTTTGCGGCGCTTTAGATTCATACCCGTTGGATGGAAGTCAACTCGTAGGAAGTGTGAATGGACTTGCAACAGGTACGTGGACAGGACCGAATGGCACGATCACGAATCCGAATGCACCCGACGCACTGGTACTCAACATTCCAACAGGCGTAAACTGTTACACCTGGACAGTTGAGAATGGTGCCTGTGGTACTTCATCAGATCAGATGTGTATCACCATTTATGATCCGATGCAACAAGATGCGTCGGCTGGTGACGGCAATATTCAATGCGCCAATCAATTCGTTTCATTCAATTTGATGGGTAACGAAGTCATACCTCCGGCAACGGGCCTTTGGTCTGTCATTAGCGGTCCGGCAGATATTGAAGATGAAAACAGCAACGACGCATTGGTCACCTATTTGGGAATCATCACAACTCCGCTTCAAAATGTTCCAAACACTTTACTCTGGACAATAGACAACGGAGTGTGTGGAACAAGCTCGGATTCCATTGTTTTTGAAATCGAAGATTGTGAGACGATCAAAATACCTGATGCATTCTCACCGAATGGTGATGGAATGAATGACGAATTCTTTATTTCCAATTTATCGAAATATCCGAATAACAACATCCAGATCTTCAACAGATGGGGAGCACAAATATTCAATGCTGCGCCATACAAAGGAGATTGGAGAGGTCAATCCACTGCGCCCGGAACCATTGGTGAAATACTGCCTGTAAGTACCTATTACTATGTGCTCAGCATCGGCTCCAATTATGCTGAAGAGCCGAATAAAGTATTCACCGGGTTTGTATATCTGAAGCGCTAAAAACTGAAAATGATGAAAAATTATTATAGTAAAATAAACATAGGTTCAATCCTTCAATGCTCATTTGCATTGCTGCTGATTTCGCTGTTCAGTTTGAACTCTTGCGCACAGCAAGACCCGATGTATACGCAGTACATGTTCAATACACTGAGCATCAATTCAGCCTATGCCGGAAGTGCTGACAGGCTGACTGCTGTAGCCCTGCATCGTTCACAATGGGTGAACTTCAAAGGCGCACCGACCACACAAACGCTGACAATTCATTCACCTCTTCGCAATGAAAACATAAGCATTGGAGGCAGCGTAATCAATGATGCATATGGGCCGGTAAAACAAACAGGCGTATATCTGGATGCAAGTTATAGAATCTTCATGGGCTCTAAGAGATTAGCATTTGGACTGAAAGCAGGATCGAATTTCTTCAGTGCAAATCTGATTGATCTCAATCCCTATTATGAAGATGATAATACTTTCAACGCCAACATCAAAAGCAAGGCAATGCCGAATTTTGGCTTTGGTGTGATGTATTACAGCAAGACTTTCTATGCCGGACTTTCTGTTCCGAAGTTGTTGCAGAACAAACTCATCAATGGCAGTTTACCCGACTTCATAAACAACAAGGAAAAACAGCACGTGTATTTGATCGCAGGAGCTGTGTTTGACATTTCCTACTACACGAAATTCAAACCTACTCTTCTTATCAAAGCTGTCAACGGCGCACCACTTGCTGCAGAGGTTACGGCTCAATTTCTCTTCTTTGAAAAACTGTGGGCCGGAGCGATGTACAGGTGGCAGGATGCCACAGGGGTGCTACTCCAATACGAGATCAACCACCGATTCAAAGTAGGATATGCTTTTGATTATACACTGACGGACATACGCAAATACAGTGATGGCACGCATGAGATCATGCTTGGATTTGACTTCATCAGAGGATATCCTGGTGATGTATCACCACGCTATTTCTAATTGGAATAACTACTGAAGAACAGCATGAAAAAATTAAGATATATCGTCGCAATAGGATTGATGTCCGTCATCCTTCCCGTAACGGCAACAGCACAACAAGCGAAGATGAAACTCGCTGATAATCATTATCAGTCGTATGACTACGCTATGGCTGCAAATATTTATAGAGACGTTTTAGCCAACGCCAAGTACGCCAATGATTCGCTTGCGCTGCGTCGAATTGCCGAGTGTGAACAAAAATCCGGTCAATGGATATCTGCTGAAGGATATTACAAACAACTGATCAAACTCGGATTCGCTGACAACAATGATTTGCGCAATCTCGCAGGTATTCTAAAACTGCAAGGGAAATACGATGAAGCATTGACTATGTACAAAACGATTCTTGAAAAATATCCCGAAGATGATGTTGCAAAACGCTATGTGGACAATCCGGATTTTGCGAATGTGATCCTTCGCGATTCTGCTGTGTATACCATCAACAACTCAACTATCAATTCAGCATCCTCCGACTTCGCTCCGGGATTCTTTATTGATCAAAAAGTCATTTTTAGTTCTTCAAGAGGAAGCGCGAAAAAGGATCAACGGATCTATCCCAGAACACAGCAACCCTACCTCAATGTGTATCAAACATCGATTGCACAAGACAGCACCCTGACCGGAGTGGATGAACTGAATGATAAAATCAACTCGCGCTATCACGAAGGAACGATGACATACGACCCCAGGACAAACAACATGTATATCACCCGAAATAATTTTGTTCGAGGCAACTTGAACAAATCTCATTCAGGGAAACTGATGCTGGGTATTTATCTCTCGAATTACGATGCGTCCACAAAGACTTGGGGAACGTTGGAAAAATTCGCATACAACAACAAAGAATACAACGTTGGACATCCATCATTGAACAGAAGTGGTAGTCGAATATACTTTGTAAGTGATATGTTGGGAGGACAAGGGGGATCAGACATTTACTACTGTGAAAAGCAAGGAGAAACGTGGGGTGCACCTCAAAATGCAGGTTCAAAAATCAATACTTCAGCAAATGAACTCTTCCCATATATGGTAGGCGACAGCATGTTGTATTTTTCTTCCAACGGCCACCTTGGGCTGGGTGGACTCGATGTGTTCTACACCAATCCCTTTGATGAAAAGCCTGTAAAAAATATC
>JAYTMF010000085.1:0-4476 GCA_043728755.1 Flavobacteriales bacterium | reverse complement strand
TGGACTATTACACTTGTCCAATCGGTATTATAGAAAAAACGACATGAAACATTGTTTGATTGCTGAATTTAACAGGAGCAGGTTGTCTTGGAATTTCTGCGAATAGAAGGATGACGATCTGAAAATTTCGTGATTGAGCTTCAAACGAAATGCCGCGCAACTAGGAGCTCCCGAACTTATCGGTATCAATCAGCGCGCTCTTTAAACACGTACACGTCCTCATTATCCCGCTTCATGTAATAATTCTCGCGGGCGAATTTTTCTAGGGAATGTTGATTGCTGGAAAGTTCATGCAGTGATTCAAGAGCGTCGATGTTCTTTTGTTTCATCTCGGCCAACTCGCTTCGCAAATCGCTTACTTCTTGACGCGACCGAATGATATAAAACAGATCGATATCATTGAAAAAACAGATCCACAAAATGAAGATGCCCGTTGCCAATGCGAATTTGTTTCTGAGTAATCTGAGGATGGGTTTTTTCACGACGTAAAAGTGCTAGTAGAGTGCGCGCTTTTTTGGAGTATGTGAAGGCTCTTTTGAACAAGCAGCAGTGAAGTAATTCCGCCATGGGCAAGATAGGACGCTGAGATATGCAAAGGAGCTGAGCATTTTTTGATTTGTGATTGGTCGGAACTTCATTGCGCTTTTGATTATATTATACCATTGTGATTTATAAAACAGGCCAATGTTTGATAAATCATACAGTGGTAAATGCCGATGGATACAAGTGTTTAGTTCAATCTGGCGAAGTAAAGATTGGACTAAACACTTGTACAATCGGTATAATTCGATGGTTTACAATCCGACACAAAACCAATTATCGTAGAGCATGTTTGCCACTCAAACAGTTCCAGAAAAAGAATCCCTTCTTGTTCAGACACAGGAACTCGATCTATGGTGTCTATTCATACAAGAAAAAATTGCCGTATGATGGGAGACTAGCACGCACGGTTCTGTGAGATGCTTAGGGGTGAAAATCCCCTTGGCTTACTCGGCGTCCAAAAAAACTATTCATCATCAGCTTTATCTTCTATTGATGAAGCCTCTGCAGTTTTGCTCGAGGTGGCCACCATTCGGAGGATGTCATCGACCTCGATGGACGTGAGGTTTCGCCATTGACCAATAGGCAATCCTTCAAGTGTGATGTTCATAATACGGATACGCTTGAGGGTGAGTACTTCGTAGCCGAGAGCTTCGCACATGCGACGTATCTGTCGGTTGAGGCCTTGCACCAGAATGATACGGAAGACATTTTTACCTTCTTTATAGATTTTGCATTTCTTCGTAACGGTGTCGAGAATCTTTACACCATTTCCCATTTTCTGGATGAAGTCATCGGTGATGGGTTTGTGCACCGAGACGATGTATTCCTTTTCATGCTGATTGCCGGCGCGCAATATTTTGTTGATGATGTTGCCGTCGTTGGTGAGCAGGATCAATCCTTCGCTGGGTTTGTCGAGACGGCCAATCGGAAAAATTCTTTCCTTGTGTTTGATGAAAGAAATGATGTTGCCGGGAATATGCACTTCCGTTGTGCAGATGATACCCACCGGTTTGTTGAGCGCTATATATAAAGATGCTTTTTTCTCTCCAATGTGTTTTCCGTTGACGGTTACCACGTCGCCTTCATTCACGCGCATGCCGAGTCCTGTGGGTTGACCATTGATCTCCACGCGACCTTCTTCGATCAGTTTGTCGGCTTCACGTCGGGAACAATGTCCTGTATCACTGATGTATTTATTGAGTCTAACGCCGGGTGTAGATTCCGCCATGTAAATTTGGATTTGATGGTGATGCAAAATAATACCTAAGTGCTGAATTGTTTCACAGCTATGCACTATGCTTATTGCTGATAGGACTTCAATGCGTCTTTCAATTGTTTTGAAATAATCGCTTTCAATGAAGCAGGTTTCGCTACGGTCACTTGTGCGCCATAGCCAAGAATGAAGCTGATGAGTTCCGGAGTGACCAAGACTTTGAGTTCGATGTGAATTTCACTTTTCGAGTCTTTGCGAATTTTCTGTGAAGCATGTATCGGCTGCGTCATCAAAAATCTGCCTGGAACTTTATCAAATACCAGTACGATATCCTGTGGCTTATCCGCCTTCTCCGTAATGCCGATGCTATACTTGAAAAATACATCCGCGTTGAAGTTTTTCTCGATCGTGAATTTCCTTTCCGCTGTTTCGATCTTGTCTATGCGCTCCAGTCCGAAAGTGCGAATGTGTTTGCTTCCCGCATCATACGCCACAAGATACCAACGGTTGTGATACTCCTTTAAGAGGTAAGGATGCAATTCATATTCCTTCACTTCATCATTGGTGAATTTTCTGTAGTCGATACGAATGCTTTTTTTCGAACGAATGTGTTCGAGCAACGGACCTAAAAATTCTTTGCCTTTGCTTACAGTTGATTTTTCAAACTGAATGAAATTGTTGAGTGCTTCGTCATCGGGGTTGGGAGAAATGTTTACCCTGTTGATGATCTTTTCGATGGCACTTTCATACTGGCGAAAAATGGGCACATCGCGGAATTGATCAAGTGTGGCAGCGGCAAAGCGTATTGCCTGCAGATCGTCATCACCCAGCGATAATTCCGAAATGGAATAACCTTCCTTATCATATAAATATCCACCATCCATCTTGCTGAATTTGATGGGCGCATAATATCCAAGTGCACCTTCATTCTTCATCGCCCAGATATCCTTGTTGATAGTGCTGAGCGAAATGGCATCGCCACCACTTCCGTAGAGGGCATCTTCACATGCTTGTCGGAAATCTTCGCAAGTAGGAAATCGTTTTCCTTGATTGGTCAGACATCTGTCGATGATCCTGTATCGCAGTAATGCGTATTTGTTGGCCGGCATAAAAGGATTCTTTGTTATGGTGAAACGTTCGTTCCCATCTTTTTCAATCGAGTGAATTAGTTGGTAACGCGCTGCAATATCAGAATGGAATCATGATCATGAGATATTAGAAGAATTATGTTGGAAATAATTTATGCTCGATTCGTTGTGAGAATGAAAAACAGGAACTTTGGAATCGATACGTGATCCTTTGAAAATATTTTTTCGATATATCGCAAAGCGATGGCTCCTTTGGGCTGTTTTGCTTATATGTGCAGTAGCACTCTTTCGCTATCGATATGATGTGGCAGAGTGGGTGAGGTCGCATCTGGGAATTGAATTGCCCGAAGATCCACGTCCTGCGGGTACGACAGATCTTCAATGGACTGAGCTGAATTACAAAGAGGAAATGACAGGTATCGCCAAAAAGTTGGAAGTGCCTTACGAATATTTGATGGCATTGGTGGTGTTGGAATGTGGCGGCAACAAACCGGCAGGACATCGTTTTGAAAAACATGTTTTCAATCAGCTAAAGAAAGTGCGTGATGGCGAGCAAAAGAAATTTGAAAATATTCGTCAGCAAGATCTCAATGGTATGAGTGATGATGCGCTAAAAAACCTGGCGACGAGCTGGGGACCTTTTCAATTGATGGGATACAAAGTGATTCCGATGGGTCTCATCATTAAGGACATCAGAGATGAAGAGGATGCAGCTTACTATGCAGCAAAGTGGATCAAAGATGAATATGGCCGCTTTTTGATGAAGAAAAAATGGAAGGATGCCTTTCATTATCACAATACCGGACGTCGTTTTCCATTGAGCGGAAGATCTCGTACGCACGATCCGTACTATGTGTCTGATGGAGTGCGGTACGTTAAGTACTTCGAAGCGCATAAGTGACATTTGACGCAGAGATTCGCAGAAGAACAGAGATACGCAAAGAATTCTTAGTTCAGAGTTGGCACATTGCATAAAGATTTGATCAGGAATTATTTCGCCAGATTGAAATACATTCCGTTCAATGAATAGGAGCCAGCTGCCAGCGAAACCAAGAGATTTTCGCTTCAAATGGTCTATACATAGGCGGAATAATGTCCGCCAACAGACCGCAACTCGATGCCAACTATGAACTATGAATTATGAAATCCCCTCTTTGTCTTCACACATCACCGTCGTCAAAAAATTTGTCCCTAAAGAATCTGGTAACGTGAGGATGTCAAAAACTTTCTTCACTACCACTTTTCCGTTTCGGAAAGATATCCGTAAATTCGTGCCGCACTAAAAACGATAGAATATGTCTCAGGCACACGAAGATCACGGGCACGGCCATCATGAAGCAGAACAGAATGAAGTCGCAGGACCAGTACTTTTTGCACTGGTGTGTGTAGTTGTTTCGCTACTGATCATTTACTTCTGGGCGAAATAATTCCGCACAGAAGCACTACAATACAAGCCTCTCATTTAGAGGCTTTTTTTATGGTCAACATTTTTTAGATTTACATCGCATTTCAGTTAAGAAACCATTGAACTTTTTTTTGATGAGAATAACCAACATAAAATTTCTCATGGCATTGTTTTGCACATTGCATATCAGCGATGTTGCGGCTCAATATGCAATTGTAGCAACGGGA
>JAYTMF010000084.1:0-5764 GCA_043728755.1 Flavobacteriales bacterium | reverse complement strand
TTGGACAAGTGTAATAGTCCAATCTTTGCTTCGCCAGATTGAACTAAACACTTGTATCCATCGGCATTTACCACTGTATGATTTCTCAAACATTGACCTGTTTTGTAAATCACATTGGTATAATATGTGGGGTTTTCGGAATCAATGTCGCTCACGAACTTGGACATCGCACCAAACCATGGGAAAGAGCGCTCGCAAAGATTATGCTTTGCACTTCGTTGTATATGCACTTTTTCATTGAACACAATCGAGGGCATCACCGCAACGTGGGTACTATAGAAGACCCTGCAACAGCTCGTAAAAATGAAATCATCTATTTCTTTTGGTTGCGCACGCTTTTCCAAAGTGTTGTTTCCGCATGGCGGATCGTGAAGAAGGAACGCGAAAGAAAGAATATTGCCGTCTTTTCATTAAGCAATGAATTCATCCAATACTTCTTGATTGAAACGATAATGTGTTTTAGTATTTGGGGGCTATTTGGCGCAACTGTTTTGTTATATTTCTTTAGCGCGGCTGTCATTGGTATGTTGCTTCTTGAAACAGTGAATTATATCGAACACTATGGTCTGTTTCGCAATAAAGTGAATGAATTCAGATATGAAGACGTGGATGCAAAACACTCATGGAATTCAGACTACATCATTGGCAGGTTGGTGTTGTTTGAATTGACAAGACACAGCGATCATCACTGGGAGCCGTCAAAGCATTATCAATACCTCGATTCAGTGAAAGGCGCTTCACAACTACCCGCAGGTTATCCAGCCAAGATGTTGCTTTCGCTCGTGCCACCGTTGTGGTTTGCCGTCATGAATCCGCGTATTCCAAACGATCAATAGTCGTTATACCGATTGGACAAGTATAATAGTCCAATCTTTGCTTCGACAGATTGAACTAAATACTTGTATCCATCGGCATATACCACTGTATGATTTCTCAAACATTGGCCTGTTTTATAAATCACATTGGTATTAAATCTTTCGAGAACAACGAACAACAAACAAATTCTCCTGACAACATTTTCATTGTTTTATCTATTCATACTTTCCTTGTTGCTGCAAACAACAAACACTGAGCATTCGCTCGCACATTCCGAATCCATATTCGATTCCTGCAGGACACGCTCCATCGATTCTCTGCGTATCGTTCATGTTTTAACTTTCAATATAGCGAATACAATCTCTTCTCGGGTTGCACACACAGCCTAACCCCTAATCCCCATTACCTTTGTGCCCCAGATCTATGTCATCCACTTCTTCTGCCGGCGATGTCGCCATCATCAACACTTTGCGCGCTGTAGCGGCGCTCATGGTGAGTTACTATCATTTTGCATGGCATTCTGATGATTTTGGTGGTTGGTTTTTCGCTGATGATCATCCATTAAAATATTACGGATATCAAGGTCAGGTAGGTGTTTATGTCTTCTTCGTTATTTCTGGTTTTATTATTCCTTATGCGATGTATCGCGGGCGATACACAATCGGGAACTACTGGAGATTTGTTGCAAAGCGATTGCTGCGACTCCATCCGCCGCTCATCGCATCCATGCTATTATTCGGAGGTTTGGCTATCGGATATGCGATAAAAGAAGAGCAAATGTTAGTCGCTGACTGGAACCGTATTATCCATAATTTTTTTCTCACTGCCAGATTTGTTGATGTGACTTGGTATGAAGATGTTTACTGGACACTGGCTATCGAATTTCAATACTATCTGTTGATCGCTTTGATCTATCCCATCCTCATGCACAGCAAAGAGTGGGTGGGAAATGTCCTCGTCGTAGTGTTCATTCTTACAGCACATTTCTTTGACCACGACAACAAACATTACATCTTTTTTCATGCACCGGTGTTCGCTGCCGGTGTCACTGTGTTTCTCCATCGGATCAAGCGGATCAACGATTTCCAGTTTATCGTTTTGCTGTTTTGGTGTATGATGGAAACACGTTATGAAGTAGGCCCTGAAGTTGCCGTTGCGGTGGCATTTACCGCAGCGGCCATTGTTACGCTCAATTGGAGAAATGGAATCACGGATTTCTTAGGGAATATTTCCTATTCGCTGTATCTAATCCATGGATTTATTGGATGTCAGTTCCTGTGGTTCACTGCTAGGTATGCTCACACCAATTTGGAAAAAATCGGACTGCTGCTTGCGGCTTTCGCGCTTTCCATTTTTTGTTCCTGGCTCTTTTATCTGATCATCGAAATACCTTCCGTGAAATGGTCGAAGAAGATAAGATATAAGTCATAGGGCAATGACAACCAAATGTCCAATTTTGACGTCTAAACCACGTAGCAATCAACATATGAAGTTCTATTTTACAATCTGTCTGTTCATCTTATCCATGTTTTCTTTCGGTCAGTTCACCGATGTGACTTCACAGTATAATTTTATTTTGTTGGGTAGCACTACTCAAAGTGGCTGTGGTGTGAGTTTCTACGATTATGACAAAGACGGTTGGGATGATCTCACCATCGGTCAATCCAACAATGATATTCTTGTTTATAACAACAACAATGGCAACTATGCTGTGTCATTTGTTTTTCCAAATACGGGTGATCCAAAACAGCTCACTTGGATCGATTACGACAACGACGGGGACGCAGATTTTTTCTTCGCTATTTCAACCCAGAGCTGTAAACTCTTTCGCAATGATGGCAATAATGTCTTCATCGATGTCACAGCAAATTTGAATTTGCCAATCACCAATGGAAAGAGTTTCGGTGCATGTTGGGGTGACTACGATCGAGATGGTTGGCTTGATGTTTACATCTGCAATTACAGCACAGGTCCAAATCCACACACCAACTGGTTATTGCACAACAACGGCAACGGAACCTTTTCCGATGTGACCGTTGCTATGGGTGTCGGCAATGGTTTCAAGCCAAGTTATCAGTCAGCATGGGTCGACGTAAATCTTGACGGTCTCCTGGATCTTTATGTGGTAAACGACTTTTCATATGTAAACGAATTATACATCAATGACGGCACTTCATTTATTGCTTCGGGTGCGGCGTATAATCTCAATATGGCGATGGAAGGCATGAGCAATTCATGGTCAGACTTCGACAACGACATCGACCTCGATGTTTTTGTGTCCGATAATCTCAATGGAAATAAACTGATGCAGAATAACAGTGGCGTCATGACCAATATAGCATCTTCGGCAGGTGTGACGGTCAATAGTACTTGCTGGGGCTCGCTGTGGATGGATTATGACCACGACGGCTGGGACGACTTGCACGTAAGTACAAGCAATATCAGCATTAACAACAACAAAAATTTTCTCTTTCGTAACAATGGCAACAACACATTCACCGATGTATCTCTCACCAACGACAATCAGATCGTTTTTGCTTCTGCAAAAGGCGATAAGAACAACGACGGCTACTGGGATTTCATTGAGATGAAACAATATCCGTCGACAGTAGCATTGTATCAAAACAATGGTGGTGCCAATCATTGGATTAAAACAGGACTTACCGGAACGTTGAGCAACAGAGATGGGATTGGCACTGTTATGACATACTATTATGGTGGTCAGCCGCACATTCTGCACACCTTCTGCGGTGAAGGATT
This sequence comes from Flavobacteriales bacterium, assembly GCA_043728755.1. Classification (GTDB taxonomy): domain Bacteria; phylum Bacteroidota; class Bacteroidia; order Flavobacteriales_D; family Sanyastnellaceae; genus JAIBBG01. The sequence continues at coordinate 2,188 of JAYTMF010000084.1, read as the reverse complement.
TCTGGAGCAGGATTCTCAGTACGAAATTCTGAGCCTGGGAACGTTTACCTCAATTGATTCACTCATCATAAAATGGCCGCGTGGTTGGATCGATCGTCATTACAATCTCGCAGCGGATCAATTTCACGCTTTTGTGGAGGGCGAAACTTTTATCGCAACGATAGAAAATGTTTCCGATCATATGCTTTGTCCTGAAGGCAACAGTGTTGTGCTGATCGCATCAGCTGGCACTTCCTATCAATGGTCAAACGAACAATCATCGCAAAGTATTGAAGTGTACTTGCCTGGAATCTATAGCGTAACTGTAACCAACGAAAGTGGAATTGAAGCATTGGCCACGTACGAAGTTACCATGTATAGTTTGCGAGAAGTGCTCGTGGAAATCACACAGCCAAAATGCAATGGGAGCAGCGATGGTTGCATTACACTTTCTTCAGAATCCGGTGGATTGAATTCGATATTATGGAGTAATAATGCGGAAGATTCATCCAACTGTGATATTCCTGCAGATAATTATTCCGTTTTGCTAGTCGATGCAAATGGTTGTTCTAGAACGATGACTTTCGAGCTTGATGATCCTGATTCACTCCTCATTATTTTGAATGCCGATACGGCATGTTTTAATGGCACCGTAGCTGCTGATATTGTGGTGTCAGGAGGAACAGGCAGCTATTCTTATGACTGGGGCAATAGTGATCCAATTCAATTGACGCCAGGTCAACATGTACTCAATGTCACCGATCAAAATGACTGCGCTGCATCAGCAGGAGTTGTAGTAGAAGAATTTCCTGAGATCAATTTTGTATTCGCCGGCGATACCCTTTGCGTTGGTGAATTCACCACTCTAACGTATGAAGTTTCAGGCGTAGTTGATGGTTATGTAATCGATTGGAATGGCTTGAATCCGCAAATGGTGACCGCAGGAAATTATCTTGTCAGTATTTCCAATCCCAACGGATGTTTTGCTGTTGCAAGTATTCTGATAATACAAAGCCCGGAAATGATCATCTCCTCCCAAGTGCAGAACGCAGTGGATGGAAACAATGGTGCCATTGCGGTTTCAGTAGATGGTGGTATTTCGCCTTATACATTTTATTGGGACAACGACAGTATTGCCAATCCGCTCAATGGAGTGGGGCAGGGCATATACAATGTGATCGTCACTGATGCCGCCGGTTGCACAGCCTTCCATTCAGCTAATGTCGTCGATGTTTCTGTTGGCGAATTCGTAGAGAATTATTTTATTGCACCTAATCCATTTCATGATAAACTCAACATTCGATTGGGTTCACCGGCAGTTATTGCCGTGTATGATATATTCGGTAAAATCGTTTTTACCTCTCGCACATCATCTATGACACACGTTATCGAGACGTCAGGTTGGTGTAGTGGTGTTTACATTGTCTCTTCCTCAAAAGGTCACCTTCGTGTCGTAAAGGAATAATACAGTTTATGCCAATGTGATTTATAAAACAGGCCAATGTTTGAGAAATCATACATTGGTAAATGCTGATGGATACATGTGTTTAGTTCAATCTGGCGAAGCAAAGATTAGACTATTACACTTGTCCAATCGGTATTATTCGCCTTGAGCTTCTTTTATTGAATTAGTCATTTATTTATCGTTACTTCGTACATCGCTCTGTAAGTGCACTCAAGTGAGATTAGATTAACTGTTTTGATGGAACAGCGATTCAATCGCTGTATAGGCTCATGAAGGAAATAAAGTACACACTCTTGTTGTTTGTTGTTGCTCTCTGTTTTTATACTGAGGTGCATGGGCAGTTTACAAGATTGCAACAGACTTTTAATCTGCCGGCAAACAGCGAAGGAATGTACGGTAATGGAATCAGCATGGTTGATTTCAATGATGACGGTTTGGATGATCTCACCATTGGCACAAACGGCAGCGGAGTGCATACCTATGTGAACAATACAACAGTCTTTGATGAAGTTTTTTTACTGGAAGAAATGGCTGGCGATATCAAATCTGTCATTTGGGTCGACTATGACAACGATGATGACCCCGATTTTTTTTGCACCATATTCGGTGGTGGATGCAAGCTTTACAGAAATGAAGGAGAACTCACTTTTACCAACGTAACCGATAGTTTGCATCTGCCAAACTTGTATGCAAGATCTTTTGGCGCTGCATGGGGCGATTTTAATAATGATGGATTCCTAGATG
>JAYTMF010000083.1:0-6135 GCA_043728755.1 Flavobacteriales bacterium | reverse complement strand
TGCACGTTGGAAATGGCTACAAGGCAGGGCAAAATTGCCGACCATTGGCAAAGACATTGACGATGCGATGGATGCCATTGAAAAAGACAATCCAACTTTAAAAGGCGTTTTACCCAAAGACTATGCAAGACCAGCGTTAGACAAACAACGACTTGGAGAATTGATAGACTTAATTGGTTCAATCACTTTAAGTAAAGGAAAAGACGGAAAAGGAAAAGACGTTTTGGGGTTTGTGTTTGAATATTTCTTGGGACAATTTGCAGTTGCCGAAGGCAAAAAAGGCGGGCAGTTTTATACACCGCAAAGCATTGTAAAAATATTGGTGGATATGCTTGCACCCGAACCCGAAAAACGTGTGTATGATGGTGCTTGCGGTAGTGGTGGAATGTTTGTACAAAGCGAACGCTTCATTGAAATGCACGAACACCGCAAAGGCAAAATTTCTATTTTCGGGCAAGGGAGCAACCCGACAACATACAAACTTGCCAAAATGAATATGGCTATTCGTGGTATTGATGCAAAAATAGAATTGGGCGATACCTTGATGAATGACAAATTCCCTGAACTAAAAGTAGACTTTGTAATTGCCAATCCACCATTTAACGTAAGCGACTATAACATAAACAAAGCCGAAACCCACAAATGGAAATACGGTGTGCCACCCACAGGAAACGCCAACTATGCTTGGTTGCAATTATTCATCCGCAAATTAGCACCTTATGGAACGGCAGGCGTTGTGTTGGCAAACGGCAGTATGAGTTCTGAAATTGCTACCGAAGGACAAATCAGAAAAGAACTCATTGAAAACGACTTGGTGGACTTTATGGTTTCTTTGCCTTCACAATTGTTTTACAACACACAAATACCAGCTTGTTTGTGGTTTTTGGCTCGTAACAAAGAAGGTAGTAAGGGCAATGGCTCGTCCTTGCCCCTGAGAAACCGCAACAACGAAATACTTTTTATGGATGCCCGAGAATTAGGCACTATGATGACCCGTAAACAAAAAGAGTTAAGCGATAAAGACTTTGCCAAAATTTCGAACACTTACCACAATTGAAGGAGTTAACCGATTTTGAAGATAATTACAAAGACTTAGCAGGATTTTGCAAATCTGCCAACATACAAGATGTACGCTAAAACGACTACATACATACGCCATGCCGATACATTGACTTTGCCGCAGCAGTCGAAGACGGTATTGCATTTGACGATAAAATGAAAACACTTTCAACACAAATGCAAAAAGCCAATGAGTTGGACGAAGCAATTAAATTAAAGTTACAAAAAATCGGATACACAATATGAGTAAAATAGATACCACTTATTTAGAGCGATGCATCAGCACATTAGATAAAGCATACGGCTTATTGCAAAAAGCAAACGTTGCTGAAATTGATTATGATATGTACCGTTCTGCCTGTGTAAAAGAATATGAAATAATAATTGAGCAATGCGGCAAACTGCTTCGTAAATGTTTAAAACCCTATTACCATTCGTCACAAGCCGTAGACAAATTATATTTTAAAGATGTATTTAAACAATGCGTTTTGCGAAGTATAATCTCATTGGAGCTTTGCGAACGATTTTTAGAATACAGAGATAACCGCAACAATACAACCCACGATTATGGTGTAAACTTTGCCGAAGAAACATTGGTGTTGTTACCTAAGTTTATTGAAGATGCTCAATTAGTAGCAGAATGTATAAAACAGCAACCCGATGATACTACGACATAAAGACAAAGAACGCTTAGTAGCCATTTTTGAAACAGTACGCTCACCCATGGAAGTTTGGGCGTATGGGAGCCGTGTAAATGGCGATGCACACCAAGGTAGCGATTTGGATTTAGTAGTGCGAACACCTAGTTTAGAAAAACTACCACTTGATATTTTTCTTGACCTCAAAGAAAAAATACAAGAAAGCAATATACCCATAGTGGTAGAGTTATTTGATTGGGCAAGACTACCCGAAACCTTCCACAAAAACATAGTAGCACAGCACGAAGTATTGTATAGCAACACCTCAATGATACTAAACGAACCCAAAGCTGAATACAAAAAAGAAGATAAGAATATATGAGTGAATGTAAAACATATAATACCGATTGGACAAGTGTAATAGTCCAATCTTTGCTTCGCTAGATTGAACTAAACACTTGTATCCATCGGCATTTGCCACTGTATGAATTCTCAAACATTGGCGTGTTTTATGAATCACATTGGTATTAAATATCCCATGAAAAATTCTTTATTCAATTCACGGAAAAATGTCCGCACAACTCTGAACTTTTTCTATGTTCATTTTGTGCAGATGGCTGAACGCGCTATGTTTATTTCGTTTTGAATTGCGCTATCGCAGATCTCGTGAATTCTGAAAGCACCAGCTTCCCGCTGACACCGGCCCTTTCAACAAGCAACGTATCCCAATGTTCTGTGCCTTGCCAGAAGATCTTCTTGAGTTCGGACATTGCTTCAGGATTTGAGCTGACAAGTTTTTCAGCAAGCGCAGCAATCGCTTCATCCATTCCTTCTGGCGTTTCGAAGATCTCATTGAAGAGGCCTTTTTCTTTTGCCCATTCTGCAGTCTGCCAATTGGTAGCATTGATGGCGAGGTGCGACATTGCCGATACTCCAATCTTTCGCTCCACAGCAGGTCCCACCACAAACGGACCAATACCCACAGCAAGTTCGCTCAGTTTTACCGCCGCTTTAGTAGTGGCGAAACAATAGTCAACAGCTGATGCAAGTCCAACTCCACCACCCACGGCTTTGCCTTGTACGCGACCTATAACAAGTTTACTGCTTTTGCGCAAGGCGTTGATCACATGTGCAAAACCGCTGAAGAATTTCTTTCCTTCTTCCAATGTGCTGATTGCTGTCAGTTCATCGAAACTTGCTCCGGCACAAAACGCCTTGTCGCCTTCGCTGCGAAGGATGATGACCTTCGTGCTTTCCATATTACTCACAGTAGTAATCGTGTCGCCCAACTCACGCAATAGTTCGCCAGGTAATGAATTGCTTTGTGGATGAAAAAATGAAACGGTGATGATGCCACCGTTGTTTGATACTGTTACATGTCCTTTGTCCATTTTTCTGATTAAAATAAAAACCCCGTGCGATGGGGCCTTATGATAATTGAATTTAAATATTCTTTTTCTTCAGCCTCTTTTCGGCATCGGAACATAGTCTCTTTTAGTTGCACCAGTGTAGATCTGACGCGGACGACCAATTGGTTCGCCGTGCTCAACCATTTCTTTCCATTGTGCAATCCAACCCGGCAGACGGCCCAATGCAAACATTACCGTGAACATCTCGGTTGGTATGCCGATGGCGCGATAGATAATGCCTGAGTAAAAGTCTACGTTTGGATAAAGTTTGCGCTCGATAAAATATTCGTCTTTCAACGCAACTTCTTCAAGCTTCTTAGCGATGTCGAGAACAGGATCGTGAATGCCGAGTCTGTTCAACACGTCGTCGCAAGCCTTCTTGATAATTTTTGCACGTGGGTCGAAATTCTTATAAACACGATGGCCAAAGCCCATCAATCGGAAAGAGTCATTCTTGTCTTTTGCCTTGTTCACCCACTTCTCTACATCGCCACCGTCGAGTTTGATCTTCTCGAGCATCTCAATTACGGCTTGGTTTGCGCCTCCGTGCAAGGGTCCCCACAATGCAGCAATTCCTGCAGCAATAGAAGAGTAGAGGTTGGATTGTGATGAGCCAACAATTCTCACGGTGGATGTAGAACAGTTTTGTTCATGGTCTGCGTGAAGGATCAGCAACTTGTTTAATGCATCATCAATCACAGGATCTATTTCATATTCTGATGTCGGCAAAGCGAACATCATGTGAAGGAAATTCTGCGTGTAGCTATAGCTATTGCGTGGATACATGATAGGATGACCGATGTTCACTTTATGCGCTTGCGCCGCTAGTGTCGCCATCTTGGCAATCAGTCGGTGCATCGTGAGCTCAATGTCTTTGTATGGTCTGTTGGGATTTTGTGCCTCCGGATAAAACGTGGACATACTCGCGATCATCGAAGACAACACACCCATTGGGTGAGCGCCTGTCGGATATGCTTCGTAAAAACGCTTCATATCTTCATGCACCAGTGTGTGATGACCAATCGATCCCTGAAAATATTCCAATTCCTTTTGCGTCGGCAATTCTCCATAGATAACCAGATAGGCTACTTCAAGGAAGGAAGCATATTCCGACAATTGTTCGATTGGATATCCACGATACCATAAAATTCCTTTATCACCATCGAGAAATGTGATGGCACTCTTGGTCGATCCGGTGTTCTTAAAACCTGAGTCAAGGGTAATGTAGCCGGTTGTTTCCAGCAACTTGCTGATGTCTATGGCTTTTTCGTTTTCGGTTCCTGTAAATACTGGAAGTTCGTATTCCTTGCCTTCGAGGATTAGTTTGGCGGTTTCGCTCATTGAAATAGAGTGGGTTGTATCTTTTATTACTGCCCGCAAGATAGTCGTGCTTTTATCCTTTGCAAGCGAAGAACGTAAGCGAATGAAAAAAAATGTTATCTACGGCTTATGGCGTTTGTACTTGAGATAATTCGAAAAGGTTATTCTTGGTCTTGGGAAGTTGATATTGGATAATGAGAATTTGGAATTTATCGTGTCAATCCATTATGTTTTCTGTACAGCAATTCATTTATCGACTCGCAAATGAATAGGATTTTCCCTATGATCGCAGCCTACTCAGCACATTCAGATAAGTGATTAATAAATTTAGTAATCAAGAGTAGTGATTGAATGTCGCAAATCGCGTTTCACATTCCCAATTCCCAATACTCATGACCCAATACCAATAAATTAATTCCAAGTTGACACAAACGCACTCTCATACGCCTGCCATTGCTCCTGCGTAGTGATCTCGAGATACTTGCCTGTAGAAAAATATTTGAGGTATAGCTCAAGTTGCGCCGGTGTTCTGTAACCTGTAACGGGTCCTATGCCTTGTGCGTTTTGGTCCATGAAGAACAAAGTTGGATATGCATTCACGCTTAGGAATTGTGCGAACTGATGTACGCCGTTTCTGCCGGGTTGGTTCGGAACATAATTGGGATTGGTATAAACGATACCTGCGAATGTCACAGGCTCAGGACTTTCTGCGTCAAACTTCACACAGTAATAATTTTCATTAAGGAATTGTGCTACACGCGGATCATGAAAAGTGTTTTGTGTCATCATCTTGCACGGTCCACACCACTTGGTGTAAACATCAATCATGATGGGTTTAGGATTTTTCTGTGTAGCAGCTACAGCTTCTTCAACGGTGATCCAGTTGACTTCTGTAGAATCAGGAGTGTTCGACTTTCTGAATGAAAGGGTTGAAAACATGAAGAGAACAACCACCGCTGACATCCAAACTTTGATTTTCATAGTCTTAAAATTTTAATTCAAAATTACTTTACTTCCTGCATCAGTTTGCGCACCAAAGGTGAAATAATGATAAGAGCAACTCCTGCAACAACAGCGTAGATAGCGAGTTGTTGGTAGCCCGCTGTGTACGACATTAATTTATCCATGGTAGATGCATCTTCCTTTGGACTGGTCATGCCCGCTCCCAAAAGTCCCGCAGCATATTGTCCATAAGCACTTGCCAGAAACCACATACCCATCATTACTCCTTGCAAAGGTTTAGGTGCGAGCTTGGTCATGATAGATAAACCAATAGGCGAAAGGCAGAGCTCCCCGAATGTAATAATCAGATATGCAACGGTGAATACATCGAGGGATGTCATGCCAAGATCGTTGGCGAAAAATCGTGTTGCATAAAAAACATAGAATGAAATGGCGAGGAAAAAGAATCCCAATCCAAATTTGATCACCGTATTGGGTTCGGACTTTCGCTTGTTCAACCATATCCAAGCAAGTCCCAGCAACGGAGCGAAGATGATCACGAACAATGAATTTGCGGAGTTGTTGACTGCGTTGGGATCAATTGTAACACCAAGAACAGTATTATCAAGATTGTTGAGCGCAAACAAACTAAGCGATCCACCACTTTGTTCGAAAAAGGCCCAAAATAAAATGGAGAAGAGAATGAATACAAGTGCCGCGAATAATTTCTTGACTTCGGCTTTTGAGTACTTGGTCATTTCATAGAA
>JAYTMF010000082.1:0-1642 GCA_043728755.1 Flavobacteriales bacterium | reverse complement strand
AATACGGCAGATCTCGCGCGGAGATTTTCTTTGCTTTGGCGTAGGATTCGGAGGATCATTTATAGTTTGTTGCAAGCGAGAATGTGTCTTTCTGATATAAAGAAAATTCCTGTCATTATCAACAACAGAAACCGATATACATATCTCTTACAATTGATTCACGGGCTGGAAAGTGCCGGAATGAACAACATCATTATTCTCGACAATGAATCGAGTTATCCTGCTTTGCTGGAGTATTATCAAAATTGTCCTTACAAAGTGGTGCACCTAGGTAGAAACGCTGGCCCGCGCGCACTGTGGGAAACTCCTGAGTTGAGTCATCTCTTGCGCGACTACTACATCTATTCGGATGCTGATGTATTGCCCGATGAGTCGGTTGGCATCGATTCAATTCATAGTATGTACGAAGCACTTCGCAAAAGCGTCACCCTTGACAAAGTTGGATTGGCCTTGCGCATCGATGATCTTCCAGACCATTTCAACTTGAAAAGGGATGTCATCGAATGGGAAAGTCAATTTTGGAAACGACCTGTGAATGATAAATTTTTCCTTGCAGCCGTTGATACTACATTCGCGCTTTACGCTCCGTACGCCAAAGGTGGCGGAGAATGCAAAGCATGGCGAACGAATTTTCCCGCAGTGGCCAAACATCTTCCTTGGTACGAAAATTCAGCTTCTCCTGATGCAGAAAGTGAGTACTATCGCAATCACGCCGAGCCACTCAGTTCGCATTGGACCAATCTCACGATGAAGAAATGAAATCACTTTGTTTATATAGTAGCTATTTCAGCGGTTCGGAAATTCCGTATTACGTGCGCTATTATCTGGAGCAACTTGTTCCGCATTTTTCCAAGATCATCTTTATCAATAATAGAAAAGAACTTGCAGCGAATTCTCTTTCATTTTTGAAGCAACATGGAATAGAAGTGATGATGGTGGCGAATGAGGGGTACGACTTCGGAATGTGGGGTAAGGCCATTGCATCAAAAAACATCGTAGATTATGATCGTGTTGCTCTGATCAATGATTCATGTATTCTATTCAAAAATCTTCATCAGGATTTCAAACGAATCAACGAATCATCTGCAGATTATATAGGTATGATTATTTCGGATCGCTACGCAACGCATTTGCAATCATTTTTTCTCATTGTTGGAAAGAGAGCTTTACCGGTTCTGAAGGCGCATTTCGAGGAACACGGAATGATAACGAACTATCGCAATCTCATACAGGTTTATGAAATTGGACTTGCGCAACGCATGTTGAAAGCGCACATGATCGTAGAAGCTCTTTACAATAATGAGCATCGAGATTGTGCAAAGAATCCTTCATTTGCACTTGCGCATGAGTTGATTGAAGAAGGAATGCCGATGATCAAAAAGAAGATCGTTTTCAGGAATTTCCGTGGTCTTGAATATTACTGGATAGTAAGGATGAATTTTGAGGTGGATTATAGAAAGTATTTTAGACAGATCAAGGAGAAATACGGCGATGCGACGATTGATCTTATGCGTGTCATGGCTGATGCTCCAAGAAAGGGTCATGGCGATATTTTACTTTTTTCAATGGCGCGAAACACGGCGAATGTATTGAGGGCCATGCCCGGGATGCGTTGGTTGTTCCATCGCATGGTTGATGTTTA
>JAYTMF010000081.1:0-2993 GCA_043728755.1 Flavobacteriales bacterium | reverse complement strand
ACGTTACAGCCTATCCATTTTCAAAAAAAGCGAATGAATAATTTAGGATATATCGCAGATCAGTGCTTTTCCGACCTTCTCGTTTCCCGCTTCACGCGGCTCAGTCTTCTATCCATTTTGTTTTGTTCGTGGCCTGAGACATGCCCATTTCGCAAAGCTTTACGGCTCGTCTTGTGAAGTTTTTTATCCTTGCGCTCGATTTCTTCTTGTTCTTCAACCGAGAGTTTACCTTCACGATTTGCCTTATCAATGCGCTCATGCACTTTGTTATGGCGACGATCATAGCGCCTGTTTTTCTGCGCATCCATTTGAATGGATGAAATCAAAAATGCGGTGACAATAGATAGACGAAGTAAATTTTTCATGTCGCTGTTTTCATTCCAATAGCAAAGCTGCTGCCATTCTCAAATCTTCCGTGGTAGTGATTTTGATATTCTCTCTGTTGCCCTCCACCAGATTCAATCTTTCTCCCAGTGCTTCAACCACAGACGCCTCATCGGTAAACGAGGCATCAAAGGGTTGTTCGAATGCGCTCTTCAGCAGCGACAATTCAAAACACTGCGGTGTTTGTACGATCCTGAACTTATTTCGATCGGCCGAACTGCTTCCTGTTTCATTCACAACGCGAATGCTTTCATGCATGCGAATCACTGGAATGGCATTGCTCTTTTGACGCGCCGTGTTATAGCATGTTTCTATGGTTCTCAAACTAACGAGCGGTCTTACGGCATCGTGAATACCCACAATACCATTCTCTTCGTCAATGGCGGCAATAGCATTTTTCACCGAGTGAAATCGCTCTTCACCACCCACAATAACTTTATGTGGAATCTCAATTTGAAGTGTTCGCGCCAGATCGATCCAGAATTGTACATAGTCAGGATGTAACACCAACAGAATTTCCATCGTCGGTTCATAGCGATGAAATTTCTCAAGCGCATACTGCAGAATTGGCTTGCCATTGATCTGCATAAACTGTTTGGGCAACGCGGCGTGCATACGCGTACCGCTTCCGGCTGCTACTATGATGACGAATTCTTTCATGGCGGTTATCTCATTGCAAAGATGAAGATATTCGCTATTGATTTGGAGATGTGGAGATGTGGAGATTTATTGAATGAATGATTTGGCTCCGCAAAGCGCGTCTTGGGTTATACCACTGTATGATTTCTCAAACATCGGCATGTTTTAAAAATCACATTGGTATTATATCACGAATTCACCAAATCAAATCTTCTAAAAATTCCCTGCGCATCTCTACTCCTCAGCGAAACTCTACCTCCTAAAAAAAAAGAGCCCCGAAAAACTCAGGACTCTTTTCACAAATCATATAACTTTTATCGCTTGTATACCTGTGCCGTAAACACTTTCGTGCCTGCCGTGATCACCTGTATGCTATAAATACCTGCACTCAATTGAGTTGTTTCCATGTTTACATTTTGACCTACATGAGCGACTGTTCTCTTGCTCATCACTTCTCTGCCTTGCGCATCATACATTTTTATCAATGCGTTATCACCCAATGTCTGATTGAAGGTAAGCTGAATATTGTTCAATGATTGCAATATCCTGACAGCATTTCCTATGGCGTTTTCCTTCACCGAAGAAGTAAGTGCAACAGTGAATGTACCCGATTCAGTTTGAACACAATTGCCTGTGGCCGTCACTTGGTAACTATAGTCACCTGCATTCTGAATATTCGCTGTAACAATTGCACCCGACAACACCAAGCCATTGCTCAATGTCCACTGAATATCTGCATTCAGTGCGGCATCAGCACTCAAATTGACAACAGCAGAGCCATTTTCAATAACAGACACTGCGGGAACCGTCACCGTCATCATTGCTGCGGAAGGATCACGCAAGTCTGCAGTCAAAGTTTCAGAAGAACATGTCGTGTAAATATTGATCGTGTACAGGCCGGCCGGTAGCTCTTCAGCAAAACCGATAGAACCCTCCACTTCACCGTTTCTCACGACTTCGTTCAATGCGTTTCTCACTTCATATGAAAACCAGTTGGCGTTGTTCACTGTCCATTCTATTTGACCGCTTTGACCTTCGTTGCAAGGAACAATAGCCATATCGGCAATGACAGAAGAAATCTCGGTTGGCTCACTGATGACAATCGTTGTGGCCTGACTGCCACATGTACTTATTGCATTGTTTACTTCAAGCTGGTAAGTACCGGCTGAAAGGTGATCAAAAGTGATAGAACCACCAGACACATATTGATAGTTATCGGTATCACCAGTCAAAGAAACTGACCAAGAACCGGTAGGTGTGGTAATATCAAGAGAACCATCCGTACCGCCATAACAAGCAGGCTCAGTCATTACTGTTGTCACCGGAGCAGTGCCATGAATGATCAATCTGTTGCCGCTATAAGGTTCGTAAGTAGTGATGGTGAAAGAAGCACCGGCAATGAGATCCATTACATTTCCTGTAACAATATCTTCTACATATAAACATGAACCGAATGGCATGTTCTGCGTTTCAGATACACTGAAAGTATATATTCCGGCAGTTGGTAAATCAACCCTTACAGGAATGTGAATGTTGTTGTCGAAAGGACGTACATCTTGAGCAAGACCCACATTGTCGACCGACATCAAAGAAAATTCAACTGCATCACTGTTTGGACTTTCCAGATCGTAAACATCGTAGCCGTCATATGCGTCAGTTGCATCTGTTGCGAACATCAGAATGCTCTCGTCAGTCATTCCGTTGCGTGAAAGTTGCAGTGCCACGAAAGAGTTCGTGCTTTCATCACTGCGCTCCATAGCCGCTCCTGTATTGGTTTTGTAAGACTCTTGATATGCAAGACTCTGTGTTCCGTTGTTCACCTTTACCAAAAACGCCTGGCTGTGTGCGATGTATCGCGAAGCAGTTCCTGAGTTGGTAGTAGCATTGCGATACTTGTATGCATTTGATTCATGATCGAAAACGTAATAAACCTTTGGACCCGTCAACGTTGATGAAACCAAGTTCCAGTC
>JAYTMF010000080.1:0-3169 GCA_043728755.1 Flavobacteriales bacterium | reverse complement strand
CTTCTTGGCGAACTTCAATTCATCGATGATGTTCTTTCCTCCCATAAGTTTTTCCACTGTAAAAAGAACATAACGGATGTCGACTGAAATGGTGCGCTGCATGTTGTGCTCAAAGGCGATATCACCACTCATCGCTTCCCAGTTACCATCGAATGCAATTCCAATGAGATTGCCATCGCCGTCGATCACAGGACTTCCGGAATTACCACCAGTGATATCATGATTGGTAAGGAAACAAGTAACAAGGTTTTTTCCCTTCGCGGCGTATCTGCCAAAGTCTTTGTCGGTGATGAGTTGAGCCAATCGATCAGGAACAACGAATTCAGGATTGGTATTGTCACGCTTCTCCATAATACCGGCAGTAGTCGTTACGTAGTCGTATTGGATGGCATCTCCACCTTTATAATCATCCACTTTACCATAGGTAAGACGCATGGTGCTATTCGCATCTGGAGCGTATGCATGATTTGGATTCATTTCGCGAAGCCCGGCTACCAACAGTCTCATTCCTTTGTTGAATTTTTCCGTTTGATTCTTGGCACCTAACTCCTTTGATTGAGTTGCAGCACTTTTCGCTGTCAGATAAGCCATGTCTTTATCAATTGCTTTTACACTTGGCTTCTCGAGGAATGCAAGTGTGCGTGCTTCATTGGTGAAAACAGATGTAGCAAACAACTTCTTCGCGTATGCGTCAACATTGCCTTTGAATTTTCCATCGAGCGTAGTATGCCAGTCAGCTCTACCGCTCTTCATGTTTGCACGATAAAGATTCGTGAGATTCACGAATGTTACATAATCCACTCGTTCATTGTATTCGTGAAAGTGTGCTTCAACATCTGCCTTAAGACTATTCAAAGCTTCCTTTCTTTTAGCTTCATCCGTTTCCGCCATGATCCCTTTAATTGCCTCACCCATTTCGTAGGCGAAATTCATGAATTCAGCACCGCCAATACCTGACAGGTTTGCATAAGTGGAAGCCAAAACACTTGGATCCCACTCACTGTAATACTGTTGGATCATAGGTAACGCTTCAGCATATTTTGCTTTGCGCTCATCATTTTGATTGAGCCAGTTGTTAAATTCCTTTTCAATTTTCGCTTTGTCGTCTTTCACATTCAATCGCTTCAATCCACGCGTCTGCCCGATGTAATACTTCCATCCGTTTGCAGTGCTTGCATATTTCGCGGCGTACATAAGATCAACTGCAGCATCCTGATCCATCACACTCTTCCAAGCCTCGAGTTTTGTTCCGAGGCAAGCAATAAGCGCAGGATTGCGAACTTCAGTCGCTTGCAGAACTCCGAATGATGTGAGATAACGAGATGTTCTTCCCGGAAAACCCATGATCATCGAAAACTCACCTTTCTGAACACCATCAATGTTCACTGGAAGGAAATGCTTTGGCTTGTATGGAACGTTGTCTTTATTGTAATTAGAAGGATTATTTTGTGCATCAGCATAAATTCTCAACATGGAGAAGTCCCCTGTATGGCGCGGCCACATCCAGTTGTCTGTGTCTCCACCAAATTTCCCTACGCTCTCCGGCGGATTTCCAACCAATCGAATGTCGCTGAATGTTTGGTAAACCATGACATAATACTCATTGCCGTAATAGAATGACTTCAGCTCAACCTCATACTTGCCGCCTTCGTTATTCGCAGCAATCAACTCCTTTGATTTAGCAGCAATAATTTTAGATCTTTCGGCCTCAGAAGTTCCATTTGGAATAGCATCCATGATCGCCTTCGTCACATCATCGATTCGAACAAGAAACGAAATTTTAAAATTAGGAATCGGTAATTCTTCCTTCAGACTTTTTGCAACAAATCCATTGGCGAGCATGTTGTTTTCCACCGTGCTCAATGACTGAATCGCATCAAATCCACAATGATGATTTGTGAAGATCAGAGACTGACCACTCACCACCTCACCAGTGCATTGTCCGTAGTTAAGACGGACGATTGCATCTTTAAGGGAAGCATTGTTAATGCTGTAAATTTCTTCGGCCGAGAGATTCAATCCCATGCCGCGCATTTCAGCTTCGTTCATTTTGTTGAGAAGGCTTACAAGCCACATCCCTTCATTGGCACGCACAAGAGCCGGGATCATGACCAGGATCAGTGCTATAATTTTCAAACTACTTTTCATTGAGTGATTATTGATTGATTTAATTGTTCGTTTTTATTAATCTCGTTCGGAGACCTTCATCCAATTGTGTTGTTCGATAATGGAGTCGATCTCATTGTAGAAAACTTTTAATCCCGCCGGTCCCTTGTATCTATTAGTGACCCATTTCAATTTGTAGTCTTTCCTCAGTGCCGTTTTCGTCGTAGGAATATCCGTAATGTGAGGATTGTCGTAAATATCTTCGAAACTAAAATACCCAATGGACTCTGCAGCTTGCGTCACTTTTTGAAGAACGGCCTCATCCATTGTTGTTCGGTAGATTCCTATGCGATCGACAAAATTTTTGCCCTCATATATCGCATGCCCATCGTTATAAATTGTCAGATTGAATATTGGACACATTCCGTAGCATGCACCCCGTTGATAGTAAAAAAACGTGTCAACAACAAAACCTTCGACTAACTGGGAACTTTCAAGCAACGCAGATTCTATTTGTTCCTCTGGCGTGACTTTTTCAGTGCGATCCGACTTCATTGCACTTCTTTTGGTGCATGACGCAAACACCAATACTGCAAGAATTAAGATCAGGTACTTACTTTTCATTTATTGATATCCATATAGCGATTCAAAAACGAGACATCGCTGCGTCAAAATTGCATCACTATTTCTTAGCTGCCTTCAATTTCTGCACTTTTTGTGCATCTTCTAATCGTTGCATAAAACCACTCTTTGTCTTCGGCTTCTTTTTGTTGCTTTCAATCTTAGCACGTATAGCGCCTTCATCGATGAAATATTTCTTGATAGCCCACATCTGACCGATGCTGACCATATTGGCGAAGAAATAGTACAAACTCAATCCGGAAGGTTGACTGTTGAAGAAGAACAGCATCATGATGGTGAACAAATTCATCATCACTTTCATATTCGGCATACCCGGTTGCTGCGCCATTTGCGGTTGTGAGCCCATGCTCATTTTAGAATACACAAATGTTGAAATACACATCAGTATGGTAAATCCGCTAATGTGATTGCCATAGATTGA
>JAYTMF010000079.1:0-2789 GCA_043728755.1 Flavobacteriales bacterium | reverse complement strand
GCTTCGCCAGATTGAACTAAACACTTGTATCCATCGGCATTTACCACTGTATGATTTCTCAAACATTGGCCTGTTTTATAAATCACATTGGTATAAGATTCCACCAATATCGGAGATCGCCCTTTTTCGTGCACGTCAAACCTTACATTTGCCATATCACCCTTCATAGAAATGACCTAGGAAGGATTTTATCAATCTAAAAAATGTTCGCTAAATGATAGCTGCTACTACTAACACCACTATAGTCAAATCATCAAAAAGCCGGTTGCACGAAGTGGATTGGGAGAATTTGGGGTTTGGCAAAGTGTTCAGTGATCACATGGCCACCATTGTATATCGCGATGGTCAATGGCAAAATCCTGAAATAAAGCCGTACGGTTCTTTGAATTTGAGTCCTGCCATCAGCGCGCTGCACTATGGACAGGCAATATTTGAAGGTCTCAAAGCTTATAAGAATGACCAAGGCGAAGTACTCATTTTTCGCCCTGAAAAAAATGCGGAGCGATTGAATGTATCGGCAGCAAGAATGTGCATGCCGGCACTGCCTGTTGAATTGTTCATGGATACAATTAATCAGTTGATCAACATCGACAAGGACTGGATACCTAAGGGTGATGGAGAATCGCTTTACATCAGGCCGCACATGTTTGCCACAGATGAATATGTAGGCGTGAAACCGAGCGATACATATCTCTTTGTTGTATTCACGTGCCCGGTCGGGAAGTATTACACCAACGAACTGAAGGTGAAAATAGAAACGAACTATACCCGAGCAGTCAGAGGCGGTACAGGCCACGCAAAGGCTGCCGGCAATTACGGCGCTGCATTGTTTCCAACCCAGATCGCAAAAGATGCCGGATATGATCAGGTACTTTGGACCGATAGTCAAAACCACGAATATTTTGAGGAAAGTGGCACTATGAACGTCATGTTTCTTACTGGAAGAACATTACTCTCTCCTTCGTTGAGCGATTCAATTCTAGATGGTGTGACCAGGAATAGTGTGCTTCAACTTGCCCGCGATTGGGGATATCAGGTGGAAGAACGAAAAGTTTCTGTCGCCGAAATTGTCGATCTGTTGAAACAGGATAAATTGGATGGCGCTTTTGGTGTGGGTACCGCTGCAACGATAGCACCTATTTGCCTTATCAATCACGAAGGCATTGATTATTCTGTTGGAAAACATGACAGCTCCGATTTCGCATCACGGGTGAGCAATTATCTCGATCGCTTAAAGCATGGTCGTGAAGAGGACAAGCACCTTTGGAATTATAAGATTCGATAATCTGCACATACCGGAATTTTAGCCACGTTGTTATGAAATGTTGCATGGATCATCTTCCGTAATTCTTAGCAAAACGTTTTATGAGTCGCATTGATTTTTCTGATGTAAGGCCCGATTTCGCGACGAAGAGCGATAAAGCCATACACGGCGCAGGTTCGCCTCCTTTTCTCCGTGGACCATATGCAAGCATGTACACCATTCGGCCTTGGACGATTCGGCAATATGCCGGTTTTAGTACTGCTGAAGAATCCAACGCTTTTTACAGAAGAAATCTTGCCTCAGGTCAAAAAGGATTGAGTGTAGCTTTCGATCTAGCAACACACCGAGGTTATGACAGTGATCATCCGCGCGTCGTTGGCGATGTCGGTAAAGCAGGCGTGGCTATCGATTCCATACTCGACATGAAGATTTTGTTTGATCAGATTCCACTTGATCAGATGAGCGTGAGTATGACCATGAATGGCGCTGTAATTCCGATTCTTGCTTTTTACATTGTTGCTGCAGAAGAACAAGGAGTAAAACCGGAGCAATTACAGGGCACCATTCAAAATGATATCCTGAAGGAATTCATGGTGCGGAATACATACATCTATCCGCCCAAACCGAGCATGCGAATTGTCAGTGATATTTTTAGATACACTGCTGAACACATGCCAAAGTTCAATCCTATTTCTATCAGCGGATATCATATGCAGGAAGCAGGAGCGACACTCGATCTAGAACTGGCATACACACTAGCCGATGGATTGGAGTATGTGCGCGCCGGTATCGATGCCGGTATGAGTATCGATGATTTTGCACCAAGGTTGTCATTCTTTTGGGCAATTGGTATGAATCATTTTGAGGAGATTGCTAAAATGCGTGCAGGCCGAATGCTTTGGGCCAAGCTCATCAAAACATTTAATCCTGAGAACCCGAAAAGCATGGCATTGCGCACCCACTGCCAGACGAGTGGATGGAGTCTCACCCGACAAGATCCATTCAACAACGTAGCCCGTACGTGTATCGAAGGATTGGCTGCTGCCTTTGGAGGAACGCAATCGCTGCATACCAATGCACTCGACGAGGCCATTGCTTTGCCCACGGATTTCAGTGCGCGCATTGCCCGCAATACACAGTTGTTTCTTCAGGAAGAAACGGACATCTGCAAAGCCATAGATCCATGGGCGGGTTCACACGTCATTGAAAAAATGACACATGAAATTGCCGATAAAGCATGGAAGCTGATACAGGAAGTAGAAGAATTGGGAGGTATGACAGCAGCTATAGAAGCTGGTTTGCCAAAATTGAGAATTGAAGAAGCGGCAGCAAGAAAGCAGGCCAGAATCGATAATGGAAAAGATAAGATCATCGGCGTAAATATTTTTCAATTGGATGAAGAGGCACCAATGGAAACGTTGGAAGTTGACAACAATGCCGTTCGAATTTCACAGGTGGAAAGACTGAAACAATTGCGAAATGAAAGAGATGAATCAGCTTGCTCTGCCGCGTTGGCAGCAATAAC
>JAYTMF010000078.1:0-5057 GCA_043728755.1 Flavobacteriales bacterium | reverse complement strand
TCTCTTGAGCTTGTAAATAGGTTATACCAATGCGATTTCTAAAACATGCCAATGTTTGAGAAATCATACAGTGGTAAATGCCGATGGATACAAGTGTTTCGTTCAATCTGGCGAAGTAAAGATTGGACTATTACACTTGTCCAATCGGTATTACATCGCAAGACGTCGCACTACGTAACGTGTCACTGATTCATATAATTGATCCGGATTCATCGTCCGCCAGCGGATGTCATTGAGCTGTCCACCCAAAACGAAGTAGCTATCCACATTGGCGTCTTTCATATCATCCAGCACGTGGCTGCGGAAATTCATCAGAGCAATCCAGCCATCTGCATCGTTGACATCTTCAAACCATTCCTCGTAATAGCTGTCGTCGGAAGTATGAAAGTTCAACACATTTTCTCCGATCAAAATAAACTTATAAATTCCGTGATTCATCATCACTTCTATCACTTCGCGTTTTAAAAACATGATGTCGTTATAAAGCAAATCATTCCACTCGCCGATCAATTCGATGATTGCGAAACCTTCATCGTAATTCGCGAAAATCACTTTGAGAAACAATGTCTGGCTTCCGAAATTATCCCACTGCGGATGGATGTAGTGATCGTAAATCTTATGGGTGAATTCGAACTCAGAATACTCACGTTCGAAAAATGGAGATGCAGAATCCTCACTCGCGACGTAGAAGTCGCGCCAATTATAATATGGTTCGAGGGTATGCATACAGCAGAATCTATTTTGTTCGTTGTTCGTTGGTTTCGCACAGAAATTACCAATATTGCTTTTAAATTTCGTTGTCTATTTGGGTTCACTTGCGTCGACAGCCTTTCGAACGCTACCATGTTTTTGTAAAAGTTCGCCTGCAGCTTGGGCATCGAGCCCAGTGAGTTTCATCACCATATTTATGCCGCGGTTTACAAGTTTGTTGTTGCTCAACTGCATATCTACCATCTTATTTCCCTTGACTCTTCCCAATCGGATCATCACCGCCGTTGAAATCATATTCAATGTCAATTTTTGTGCAGTACCGCTTTTCATGCGCGTGCTTCCGGTGACGAATTCAGGTCCGACGATCACTTCTATTGGAAAATCCGACACCTGACTCAACATCGTATTGGCATTGCATGTGATGCACCCTGTTGTCACACCGTTATTGTGACAATGCTCGAGAGCACCGATCACATAAGGTGTAGATCCCGAGGCTGCGATACCAATGACCACATCCTTTTCAGTTACCTGAAGTTCCTTCAGATCCTTCCAACCTTGTTCGCGATTGTCTTCTGCGAACTCTACAGGATATCGAATAGCGCGCTCGCCACCTGCGATGATTCCGATCACAAGTCCATGCTCTACACCAAATGTCGGCGGACATTCAGAAGCATCGACAATGCCGAGTCGACCGCTGGTTCCGGCACCGATGTAAAACAACCTTCCACCATCCTTCATGCGCTCTACAATGCAATCCACAAGCTTTTCGATTTGGGGAATCGCCAGATTCACAGCAAAAGGCACCGTCTTGTCTTCTTCATTGATATTGCGTAATAGTTCAGCAACCGGCATATTCTCCAGTAGATCGTAGCTGCTATCACTTTCTGTTGTTCCCGACACGCTATTTCATTTTCTACAAAAATACTTTGCCTATTTGCCCGTTGACTCAATAGCAGCGAAATAATTCATTCGCCACTTTACCTGATAAAGAGAACGACGCGTGCAACATTAAGGGCACTAAATTTGACTACTTTGTGGGCTTTCAAAAACTTTCTTCCTACACATGAAACTTTCACACTCTCTCATAATCCTACTTTCCCTCATCTCGTTTGTTGGCCTGTCGCAAAAGGACACTACGAAAACAGGCTTCTTCAATCAAGCACTGGCGACACCCAAAATCTTGGCTGCACGTCATGAATTCAATGAGAACAATATGCGAGGTGCATTACTCATCTATCGGGATGTACTGGCTTCAGAACCCAAAAATGCAGCGGCACTTTATGGAACAGCAGAGTGCTACTATAACATGAAGAAATACAGTTTATCCTTAGAATATATTGATAGGGCTATGGAGGAGAACAAGAACATCTCAAGTGATTCTGAATTTTTCTATGGCGAAATTTTTCACCGACTTGCGCGGACGGACGACGCCATCACTTCATTCCGAAAATTCATGAACATCGCAAAACCCACCAGTTACGAGTATATGCTAGCGATAGAATATATTTCTCAATGCAACTACGCCAAAGAAATGATGGAACGACCAGTTGACGTTACCATCAAAAATCTTGGCAACAGAATTAATTCGCGATATGATGATTACACACCGAGCATCACTGCTGATGGCAAAATGATCGTGTTCACATCGAGACGTATTGACACCAAAGGTGGACGCATGGATGAGCAAGGCGACAACAAATATTTCGAAGACATTTATTTCAGCGAGTACGATGAGTCCACCGGTGAATGGAGTCAGTCGACGGGTGTAGAAGGTGAACTCAATACAGACACTTACGACGCAGTCTTGAGTATTTTTCCAGATGGACATGGCATGTATGTTTACAAAAACACGGTAAACACCACGGGCGATATTTATTCATCCGAGTATCGACCATCGAAGAAAGAATGGAGCAAGGCGGAAAAAATACCGAGGCCCATCAACACCACATACTTCGAAGGATCAGTGACTATGACTGATGACGGAAACACGCTTTACTTTATCAGTGAACGACCGGAAGGACGCGGCCAGGGCGACATTTACATCACTTCTAAAAAGGGCACCGGTTGGTCGACTCCGAAAAACATAGGCGAAGTCATTAATACCGATCTCGACGAAAAATTCGTTTTCATTCATCCCAATGGCAAAACATTGTACTTCGCAAGTAATGGACATCAAACCATGGGCAGCTATGATATTTTCAAAACAGAATTTGTCAATGGTGAATGGAGCGTACCAATGAATCTGGGTTATCCGATCAATACTGTAAACGAAGAATCTACATTTTCAATTACTAGGGATAACAAAACGTTGATGATCGCCGCAGAATATGACGATAGTTTCGGAGAACGGGATATTTACAGCATTGATGTTTCTCGATATCCAATGATTGCCGAAGGATACGAAAACAGTACCTATGGACAGGTGCTGATTACCTGTACTAACGAAAAAAACGAACCTGTGAAAGGCGCTCTCATCCGAGTTATTGGCAAATCTACCGGCAAAGAAATCACCTCAACAAAAACGGATAAACTCGGAAGGGCGAAGATCAATTTACCCGGAAATCAGAAATACCAACTTGAAATTACTGAGCGCAATTTTACTGAATCCAGAGAAGTTGACTTGCAACTCAAGACTCAAGGTGAAACAGTAGTGAAGCTCGATGTGATGGTGAAGTGAGTTTTACTTTTCGAGGTATTATGACTTGCAAATCATCTGACCAACATTTTCATCACATCGAATGAACTGTCGGCAACATAGATAAAATATATCCCTGGCGGAAAATGAACAGACGAAATGGTCTCCACGCTACCGACCGACATGTTGATCACGCTATCGTAAAATGTTTGACCTGAAGTACTGCAAATTATCAGCCTGTTTCCAAAAATATCGCTAGTCGATTGCAATGAGATATTATGGCCGTCATTGATGATAACGAAGGGCGAATTTCTTCGTGAAAAATCAGCTTCAACTATATGCGAGAATTCTTGGTTGTCATTCCATTCCTTCATGTCTAGCCGGTAATAATTTCTTCCCAGTTGTGGCGCTGTGTCCCAAAATGAATAATGTTCCTCTCCCATAGAATTCAGCGAGTAAACACTTCCGATGGATTTAAAATACATGCCATCATCGCTTCTTTGGACGACATACTCCCGCATGTTATCTTCCGATAGCGTAATCCAATTCAATTGCACTCTTCCATTTTCCACTTGTGCCATGAGCGATTTTATCTTGGCAGAAAGCATGAGAAAAGAACAACTGGCACCACTTGTATGACCTATGGCCGGAGGGACAAACATGTAACCGTTTCCATTGGGAAGGGTGCTACTGCTGGCTGTATATTGTTGATTGTCCACACAACCTGTCTGATGGTTGAAAAGCGTGAGGAATCTGCTGCAATTCGAAGCGCACCCATTATTTCCGTAATGACCGGGAGTGCAGACAGTCTGTGTGGCGAACAGAATATATACCGTTCCTAGTGAACAGATGCTGTTAAAATCATAAGTAGCATCAGGAATTGCGCCCATAAAAGCTATAGCCCTCTTGCCTGCTGGAATGACATTTCCGGGAGGAATCGGCACAAAAACTCCCGGACAACCGGCCCATAAATTCAAGTTGGCTATATAGTTGTTTTGAGCCAACGTATAGGCACCAGATAAAGTCCAATTCACAGTTGTATTGTCTCCAGGACCGTTACCGCCATAAGCACATCCGCCGGCCGGTGAACCCTGGCTAACTATTTCCATATATTGCAATGGCATTGGATTTCCTCCTGTATCAAAGAATACAAATTCATTAGAGCTTTCACAAGTTCCACAGGCGCTTATCAACACCTCCAGTAATCTTGGGGGTGTTGTGCATAGGATTGCTGTCTTGCGTACTCTGAAATCGTCCACCATCACAAAAGCACCGGCAGCGGCCAAGGTGAAACTCATTCTGATATATCTACTTGTGGAAAGCAGAGGAGCCGTATAAGTAGCACCCGTTGTAATCGTAACAACTGTGCCCACTGAAGTCCATGTGCTACCGTTTACAGACTCTTCCACGAGAAATGAAGACCCGGCACCAGACAAACACTTGTGAAAAAAACTGACCTGATCAGCGGCTGACGCCCAAGGGCCATGTTGAATAAATTGTCCGCTTATCCTGAATTGCAAGGATGGCGCATCCCTTCCAAAATTTCCTACGCTGGACAATGCTGAAAACCCTCCGCTTCCTGTCATTGTTGGCGGCAAAGAAGCTGCTGTGTTGAAATGTTCATCCAAAAAATAGACTTGCGCGTTTGCATATACGCAACAAAACAGAAACACTAAAGTATTTACTAAAAACGCCCTCATTACAATTCACA
>JAYTMF010000077.1:0-7228 GCA_043728755.1 Flavobacteriales bacterium | reverse complement strand
AGATAACGCAGACATCATCATCACCGGATGTAATAGTCTCACCTGGAATCCCCAATATTTCTTGGGACAAACAGATGTTACGCTTAGTGGAAATTTGATTATTTCACAGGGAGCTTGTTTAACGATTGATGGCATGACAATCAGATTCAAACAGGGGAAAAGAATTCGTATAGCCGCTGGAGGTTCTTTGCAAGCGAATAATTCCACGTTCGATGTTGGTTGCAACGCTCCAACATGGAATGGGTTCAGTGTATTAGGAAATCAACAAAACCCTTGCGATGCCGGATCTGAAAGAGGCGATCTCATTTTAAATAATTGCATGATTACTCACGCGGACAATGGAATTACGAATTTCGATCTTGGCGCAACCAACTTCGGTGGACGTATACACGCAACGACATGCACATTTCTCAATAATGTTAGGGATGTAACACTGTCTAATTTCTCGCCGGTCAACACTGGTTCGTCGAACGAATTCGCAGCATTCTTCGAAGAATGTCAGTTTTTGCTCAATACCCAGCAAACTTACACTATCAGTCACTACAGAATCAGACTTACCAACATCAGCGACGTTCGATTCAGAGCATGCAGTCTCATTACATCGATTCCTGCCCTGTACTTGCCGGATGGTTTTGGAGCATATGGAGTCTACGCTGTGAGTTCGCATTTCCAATGGATTGGAGAAAATCAATCGCTTATCTCCGGCATTCACCGAGGCATTTGGGCTACAGGTAGTTTCTCCAATCCATCTTGTTCTTCCGGAATCTTTACCACGATCAATGTAACGGGTACCACTTTTAGATGCAGTCAGTCAGTTTATATGGACCTGGTCACAAGTTGCAATGTCATTGACAATACAATGCTTCTTTTACCTTCCGGATTCAGTACCACATCTTACCGAGGAATACATGTGCAAGCACCTGGAACCACACCCCAGACATTGTTTTGGGTGATAGATAACAATATCAACTATACCGGTACCAGCGTGACAACAGTTGGAATAACGGTGGACAATTGCAAGGGGTTGAGCAACTACGTTTTCAGGAATACCTTGTACAATTGCAAACCGGGGATACAATTACTCAATAGAAACCGGGCTGCTGTTTCAAGTGATGGATTGGGAGGTGTTCATTTCGAGTGCAATACTTTTCATCAATGTTCTAAGGACATTGCAATTTCATGTAGCGGATCGGGTTGTTCATCACTTTCAACCGGAGTGGCGGGAACACAGGCAAATACATTTGGTAACCCCGGTCCAAGTTTCAACTACTCCGCACTTAACAATTTCACGAATAGCATCAACACAGCCCAACGCGATGATATCGACGCAGGAGTTGACCCCGCCATCGGCACCATCAATGGATTCAGGTATCGTTATCGCCAGCAAGACTTTAATATCAGCAATTACAACCTCGGAACAAATCAACCATTGGAGTGTTCGCTGATTACCGATCCTGCGCCGTATAATTTAGTTACACCTCAACTGCAACTTCAAAACCCCATAAACACTTATTGTAGTGACTTAATTATTGGACTTATCGAACTGCCGCTCATTCAATCGAACAATCAATCAGCAGAAAGTTCTCGAGATAATCTCAAACAAATCTACACCAACCTTGTTGATGGAGGAAACACCGAAACACTTAAAAGCAACGTCTTATTTGCAAACTATTCACAAGCTTTGGCATTGTATGAAAGTCTGATGAACGAAAGCCCTGCATTAAGTGATGATGTAATGTTGGCTGCAATCAATAAAGAATATGAATTGCCTGCTTCATTGCTTACCATTATTCTGGCAGCAAATCCAAGTGCCGCAAAGAATCCGGAAATATGGAAAGCAATCAATGAGCGTTCTGTGCCTTTAGATGCGTATCAAAGAGCGCAGATCATGCTGGGATACTACTCGACATCTCCTAAGGAAATTCTCGAGGATGAATTGGGAAACTATCAAGCTGGAATCGACCAGAGTCTGCAACAAGCACTTACCTATTTCACTGCTAATTCTTCGTCATCGGCAATGCAATCGCTGCGTGAAATGTTTGCAACAAGTGCTTCATACGAGAATGAATTGTTACTTGCAGAATTGGAAATTCAATGCGGAAATTATCTGGCAGGACAAACCTTGCTGCAAAACCTAATCACAAAGCATAAACTTGCGTCTGCGTATGAATCTTCACTTCTGAATCAAAATGAAATCCGAAGAATTCAACATGAAGCAGTAAACCGAACAGGACATCAGCTTGAAACTTCCGAACTCGACTTCCTCTTGGATCTTCGAAACAATGACGCTTGTGATTTGGGACCATTGGCACAAACGCTTTTGATTGCTTTCGCAGGTTTTGAAGAACAGGAGTTGATGTGTGCAACCACAAAAAAACTAACCACCAATATTGAGAAAGAGCCAAAGCATGTAACGATGAATGCTTATCCCAATCCAACAAACATCGGCTGGGTTGTGATTAAATTGTCGCACCCGCTATTGGGGGCAGCCAACATTCAACTTTACGATGCTACTTCCAGAATCGTTAAACGCGAGATCATGAAAGAACCCCAACAAGAATTATTCATGGACATCTCAGATCTTTCAGCTGGTGTTTATTGGTTAAGAAATGACCTCGATCCAAACGAAACCATTCAAATCATCATTCAATAACTCATTGGGTGGGCTTGCTTGTCAAGCCCACCCATAATTTAATTACGATGAAAAAATTACTAACTATTTTTCTTCTCCTAGTTACCTGCGAACTTGGCTATTCGCAGTACACCTATTTCAACAATGTGTATCAAGGGAACACCTCGGGAACATTGCAAATGCAGATTTCAGAAGAAAATGAATCCTATATTAGTCTTGGTCTTGATGATTTTGGTATTGGCCGGAGATCCTATTCACTTTCCGGAGAAATTTTGACTTTTAATTCCACTGGATTCATCTGGAACGACACAGGGTCAGGATATAACATGAGAGATAACTTTTTGAGACTAAACGATGGTTTTATTTCAGCCTACAACGGCGATCTTGAAGCATGCTCGATCTACCCGACAGGTTATGTGGGCTATGCACTTTACAACTACGATCTGGATACAATTTGGACAATTGCTCAAAGTGAGTGGAGCAACTGCGGGTACCTAAGTATAGGATTACGTGGTTTTGTTCAGGTTGACGATCAAACCATTGGAATGGTATCTAGTATGGGATATTTAAATGGTTATCCGCCTCCGGTTGACAGCTTCGCAATACGAATCACAACTTTTGATGTCACCAATGGAAATATTCTTACAGATCATTTTCGAACGCATCCCTATTCAGCATTTCCGATGCGACAGATCAGATACATAAACGGATATTATTACATTTTAAGTGATGTTGTCTTCCACCAAACTAATCCACTCGATTATCAATCACTTTTAATAAAATTAAATGATCATGCCGAAATAATTGGGGAATTGCAATTCGGAAATCCCAGCGGGGGTTGGGAGAAAGTACCTCAGATGGAAATCAACAATGATGGCAATATTGTTTTAGTTCACGAGCATTGTACAGACTTTCAATATTTCGCGATCAGCGATTGGCAGCAGATGAGTCAGATGTATATTACTGTTATAGAGCCTTCTTCCTTTACAGTGCTGAGTGACGTTCCTTACCCGATGCCCGGCCTCGATGATTGGATACGCGGAGTGCAGAATACTGTGGTAAAACAAGATGCCCAAAACAATTATCTCGTGGTTTCAGGGGTTGGAAAACTCTTTGGTCAACAGCAAGATCTCACTTGCGTGGTTACTAAGTTGGACAGCTATGGAGCCCTGATTTGGCAAAATATTTATCAATCGCCGGACTACGATGATCTCAATTGGGCACCGGCAGCGGCAGCTATGTTTGATTTGATTCAAACTTCTGATGGAGGTTACTTAGCAAGTGGAGTATCTTATAGTGAATGTTGTCAGAATCACTGGCTTCTCAAAATCGACAACTGCGGCTATGAACAACCCTCCGGCTGCCCCGCCGTGGTCGGCATCGATGACAACAACGCATCACCACAACTCCAGCTTTGGCCCAATCCATTTTACAACCAACTCAAAGCGGTTTTGCCGCAAAACGCATCGCGTATTTTTATCACTGACATGACCGGCCGAACAGTGTTGGATGAAAAAGTGTATTTCCCCAATCAGCAATTTGATGTGTCGCAATTGAGCAAAGGAGTTTATTTGTTCAATGTGGTGTGTGATGATGGAAAAACGTTGGCAGATAAAATTGTAAAACAGTAAACGAATTTGCGATCGGAGAACGAAACTATATCGTCATAATATCCTTGTCCTTCGCCTGTATCAGCTCATCAATTTTTCTGTTGAAGCGATCAGTGATTTCTTGCACTTTGGCCTCACCTGCTTTGGCTTCGTCTTCAGGTAGTCCGTCCTTTTGTGCAACCTTGATAAAGTCAAATGCATCCTACCACGTGAATCCTCTCAACCTTTTGTGAAAATCTGCGTGAAACCTTGCCTTGCTCACATTCAAAAATTCAGGCTCATAACAGCACGAAATCAAATAGGTATTTATGAGATAACTGATAAGATAACCATCTACCAGAAAAAGCAGGTATCATCCAATGTCGAGGGTTCCAGAATTGAAATGCACTACTTCGAGCTGAGCAACATTTCAATAATTAATGGAATTTAAATCCAGGCAGTCGACGCGTTGGATACATGTCAAATTATATTTAGCCTCCAAAATTCTAAATCCTTATGAAACTAATTTGTGCTTTTGCACTTCTGCTCGCGGCATCATTCAACCCGAATGCGCAAAATCTGATCAATCAGTATCAAAACGATTTGACCGCTGCTTCTTTCAACAGTTACATTACTCAGGGAACTATTTATGCAGGTGAGTTTCAGGTATTCCTCGACAACCTGTATCAGGAATATCCATTTGCGGTTTCACTAGATGAAGCCGATCAGATTTGGTATGAAGTAGAAAGTGTCTCATTTCCTTTTCAGATTCCTGAATTCACCGAAACCAATGCCTTTTCCAGATGGATGACATTACCATTGGAAAGTACAAAACAAATTACACCAAGTGCCTTCAATGATCTGATTTTTGACATGTCATACCACCTTGATCTTTCAGGTTCTGCTGAAAAAATTTATACGAATCTCACTCGAGAGATCACAACGAACAATCAGGTGAGCCAATTTTCCACGCAACCATCATCATTGATCAGTGCAAAATTTTCGAATGCATCCGCGTCCAGTTATTATCTGAATAATCAAGACAGGTTGTTGCTCCCGCATGGGATTCTGAAATTTACTTTTCACCTGATGTGCGAGAATGTTGAATTCTTCAGTTTTTCACTGCTCACAGATCTCACGAGAGGACAGTTCAGGTATTACCCCTTCTGTAATAATTTTGAGGCAGGTTCTTCTGCGGAGCTTTACGATCTACAGATTAGACCAAGATTTAAAATTGTGAGTCCACTCGGGTATCAATATTCAACAAACAACACCACATACCCGACAGACGGGAGTGGAACAATCAATTATTTTAACTGGATCAATGAAGATCATAGCGAAGTACCTGAAATATGCCGTGAGATAGCATATCCCGTCGATCCTGAGAATTCGGTTTCATCTTATTTGGTTCCTCCTCCCTATTCGTTGTTAGATGCTCCTGTATTGAACAGCGATGGTTCGTATTATGCCGGTTATAACCTTAATCATATTCCCTGGTCTCTTGCTGAACTAAGCACTTATACGCTTCCAATTGCGTGGCAATTTTTTATCGATCGCACCTTTGATATTTCCACGATTAACCCCGATGAACGTGTCGTATATCTACCCGAAGAATGTCACATCGGTAAACCGGTATACTCTACAAATCAGTTACCACTTGCATACAATGGCGTAGAAATTACTTTTCCTACCGGCTACACATTCAAAACAATTTATGGAGAATTCCCATCAAGAAACCAGTACAATGCAGAACTGGCTTCTGGATATGCAAATAGATATTCCGATTGTCATCCTCCATCTGATGTGCCAGCCAGTGTTTTATATGTTGAAAACGGATCCGTATTGAATATTGACGGTTGTGTTCGCATTATGGATTGTTCAGTGCACGTGATGGCAGGAGGAACCCTCAACTATAATAGTGACCTTGTAGTTGGAAATTGCACAGTGGTGAATAATGGAGGTATCATCAATGACGAAAGTGCGGTGAACAACCAATTTATTGTTTGTGCCTCCGCCTGTTCTATTCCGGGAAACTATGACTACCCAATACTCAACGTTGATCCGAACAATCCAGTGACAATAACCGGGAGCACATCGGTTTTGGGAAGTATCACAGTTGAGGACGGTGGCATATTGACTTTGGTATCCAATGCAATACTTTATATGGGACCCGATGCGAAAATCATTGTTAAAAACGGAGGAAAGTTGATAGCATCCAATGCGACCATCACAAGTGCTTGCGACAAAATGTGGAGAGGCATTGAAGTTTGGAGTCTGCCTGTAAGTGGTATTGAAATTCCAGGAGAGATTCATTTATCAAATTCGATAATTCGGAATGCGCACATTGGTATGTTGGCGGCAAAGAGCAAATTGCCTGATGCAAATGGCACCTCGATTGATTCAGATGGAATTTTTAATTTCAATTCAGATGGAGGAATTGTGGATGTGCAGGATACTCGTTTTGAAGATTGCGGCATTGGCATTTACATGCCACGAGGGTTTCATTCTTTTGTTCCACCAGATGCAACCGATTGCATCATTGAAGGCAATACATTTACCACTGGTTCAGTGGGCCTTCTTGACCAACGATATAACAACGCTCGATCAGATGCTTATCCCGATCCACATGTTCCATGGTTCGGTCATGCCAATTCAGAATGTAGAATGACTAATGGGGTTTTAATTTCACAAATCAAAGATATCGTTGTTGGAGGCGCAGCAACAGGTGCAGGAAATCATTTCATCAATGTGGAAGTTGGGGTGAGGCAATATGGTACTCATTGTGATGTGATCAACAATGACTTCAAAAACGTTCAATATGGTGTTTATATGAATAGTAGTTCACACTATTGGAATATTGAGACAAGAACCAAAATCAGTGGCAACACTTTTCTGGATGTTTTTGATCCGAATCCATCTGAAATTTCAGAGCTGCCATTTCCCAATGCACAATATGTGAATAATGTATCTCTGGTGGGTATTGCTGACAAAGGAAATACCTCCTGCG
>JAYTMF010000076.1:0-6717 GCA_043728755.1 Flavobacteriales bacterium | reverse complement strand
CAGCATCAAATGTGATTATATGATGCTTTCACACGGACATTTCGATCATGTGACAGACGCTGAAGCCATAGCCCGGAATAACAACGCAACGATCATCGCCAATTTTGAGATCGCTACTTATTTCGGAGCAAAGAATTTGAAATACCACCCGATGAATATTGGAGGGCAATGGGATTTCGGGAAGTTTAGTGTGAAGTTGGTGAATGCTGTGCACAGCAGTATGCTACCGGACGGAACATATGGAGGAGCATCAGTAGGTTTTGTGGTCAGCGGTGAAGGGCAGCGTTTTTATTATTCAGGTGATACAGCCTTGCATCTGGATATGCAGCTCATCGGAACGTACCATAAACTCGATCGCGCATTTTTATGTGTGGGCGACAATTTCACGATGGGAATTGACGATGCGCTAATCGCTGCGGATTTTGTGAAGTGCAACAATATAACAGGCATGCATCTCGATACCTTTCCATACATCCGCATCGACCACAGTAAGTCGATAGAGAAATTTGAAAAGACGGGGAAGAGCCTGATACTGCCGGAGATAGGCAAAACATATGACATGTAAATTTTCAATTGAACGGAGCATATCAACCAAGACAATTAAAATAAATGGGTAAAATAATTACAATCGCCAACCAAAAAGGTGGTGTCGGCAAAACAACAACCGCAATCAATCTGGCCGCAGCGTTGGGAGTACTGGAGTACAAAACACTACTCGTAGATGCCGATCCGCAAGCCAATGCCACCAGTGGCGTCGGCATTGACCCCAAGAATATCAAAGCCGGCATTTACGAATGTCTGGTAAATGATATCGACCCGAAAGAGTTGATTCTTGTCACGGACAATCCAAACCTCCACCTCATTCCTTCTCATATCGACCTTGTTGGTGCTGAGATAGAATTGATCAATGTGACCAACCGCGAATACATGATGCGCAATGCCATGGCAAAGCTGCGCAATGAGTACGACTTCATCATCGTTGATTGTTCTCCATCACTTGGTTTGGTTACGGTGAATGCACTGACCGCTTCTGATACTGTAATCGTTCCTGTACAATGCGAATACTTCGCTTTGGAAGGATTGGGCAAATTGCTCAACACTATCAAAATCGTTCAGCAAAAATTGAATACGGATCTTACCATAGAAGGAATTCTCCTGACGATGTACGATTCACGTCTACGCCTGAGCAACCAAGTGGTGGAAGAAGTGAAGATCCACTTCCAGGAGATGGTATTCGACACCATCATTCACCGCAATACTACCTTGGGTGAAGCGCCAAGCTTCGGACAAACGATTCTGATGCACGACGCAAGCTGCAAGGGTTCTGTGAACTACCTGAACCTCGCCCGCGAGATCCTTCAGAAGAACGAGATGACCAAAATGACCAACGACGACAAATACATCAATATAGAGAATGGCTAAGAAACCTGCACTAGGAAGAGGACTCAGCGCGCTATTAGAAAGTGCACCACATAGCGGAAGAGAGCAATTTGTTGCCAATAAACCGACAACAACAAATGTGGCCGAATCGGCAGATGTGAAAGCAACTGTAGAGATCGGCAACGTAGCCGGACCTATTTCAATGTTGCGCATTGCGCAGATCGAAGCAAATCCGTTTCAGCCACGACAAGAGTTTGAGATGACTGCGATGCATGAACTTTCGCAAAGCATCAAAGAACTCGGATTGATCCAACCGATCACAGTAAGAAAAATTTCAGCACAGAAATACCAGATCATCAGCGGTGAGCGCAGATTCCGCGCTTCGCAAATGACGGGACTCGACGAAGTACCGGTGTATGTGCGTGTAGCCAATGATCAGGCAATGCTCGAGATGGCATTGGTGGAAAACATTCAACGCGAAAACTTGAACGCGATCGAAATCGCTATCAGCTATAAACGTTTGATGCACGAGTGCAAACTCACCACCGAAAAGCTGGCAGAGCGCGTAGGTAAAGACCGTACAACGGTGACCAACTACGTGAGACTACTCAAACTTCCACCAGAAATTCAAGTGGGAATCATCGAAAAACGCATCTCCATGGGACATGCCAGAGCGTTGATCAACACTGAGCCGGAGTCAAAACAGTTGAAAATTTATAAGTTGATTCTTGAAAAAGACCTCAGCGTACGACGCGTTGAAGAACTGGCCAAGGAAGACGATGCACCGCGATTATTCAAGACGGAGAAAGAAATTCTGCCATTGGAATTTCAAAAGATGCAGGTGGATCTTAAATTAAAATTCGGCAAGAAAGCCAAGCTCGATCGCAATGAACACGGTCTCGGCAAATTGTCGATACCTTTTGCAACCGATGATGATCTGCAACGAATAGTAGACATGCTCGAATTGTAGAAAGCTACGTGGGAGGTAAATTTGCCTGTGAATTTTTCTCAACAGAACAATATAATCAAAGGAGTACAGATATCATGTACTCCTTTTTTGTGCGCTAATGTGAAAAGATCATTGCTACTTCTACTCCTCTTCATTCACTCCCTTTCTGGATTTTCTCAAAGGGATAGTCCGATCGCTAAAGTGGACAGTATCTCCCTTCCTGATACTTCTCAATTCAAAACAGAATTCAGAAAAAAATTCAGTACACGCTGGCACACCACTCCTCATTCCCCGTTGCGTGCAACGCTGTATTCGGCGATGCTGCCAGGCGCTGGTCAGGTTTACAACGGCTACAGGAAAGAAGGTTCTTTTGCAAGAAAATACTGGAAGGTGCCTATAGTCTATGCCGGTATTGCTACTTGTGTTGTATTCATTGATTACAATACGCGCAAGTATCATTATTATAGAGATCAATACGTCGCATACGCTGATGACGATCCAAACACCGTCCCCACTCTACTGGGAGATCCTGCCCAGATAAATAAAGTGCAGGATCAGTTCCACCGCTGGATGGATGTAAGCTATATGAGTCTTGCTGCAGTTTACATTTTTCAGATCATCGATGCCAATGTGGATGCACATCTTTTTTACTTCGATGTAGGTAAAGATTTGAGTCTTCATTTCCATCCATCCTTCGTGTATGCCGGACAAATAAAGCCGGCCGTTGGCTTGACCATTGGCTTCTAAATTTGATTTCAACTAAAAACACACGTCTCTTGAAAGTTGCATTGCTCGGTTATGGTAAGATGGGAAAAGAGATTGAAGAAGTCCTGTTACAGTGCGGACATGAAATCACATTGCGATCAAGTGCTCATGCGCCTTTCAAGCCTGCCGATCTCGAAGGCACTGATGTCGCGATAGAATTTTCAGAACCGGATAGTGCCGTCGATAATATCTTCAAATGCTTTGATGCGAATTGTCCTGTAGTGGTCGGCACCACTGCCTGGTACATGCGTATGCCCGAAGTGCGCAATGAATGTTTGTCGCGCAATCAATCTCTTTTTTATGCTACGAATTTTTCCATCGGGGTGAATATTGTTTTTCACCTGAACAAAGAGCTTGCTAAAATCATGAATCAATTTCCCGAATATGAGCCCGGCATTCTTGAAGTACACCATCTCGCGAAGTTGGATAAACCAAGCGGCACAGCCATCACCATTGCCGAAGGCATCCTTGAAAATTATCCTGACAAAACGAAATGGGTGAATGATCTTGCGCAAGAACGCGGTGAACTAACAATCATCTCTCAGCGCGAAGGAGAAGTACCGGGAACGCACGTGATTAACTACACTTCCGACGTTGATAACATCAGCCTTGTGCATCAGGCAAACAACAGAAGAGGCTTTGCTTTGGGAGCTGTAAAAGCAGCGGAATGGTTGAAAGAAAAAAGGGGCTTTTTTACCATGACTGACATGCTCAAATTTTAAATTAAATAAAACGAAATCTTATATATGATACCTTGGATCGTTCTGTTATTGTTGATTGTTGTTTATAGCGCAACACTGCCGGCACTGCTGAAGAGAGCCGGACTTTCTTCTGCACTTGGCTATATTCCTATCGTCAACTTTTTTTCATTTTTGAAAATGATCAATCGCCCGTGGTGGTGGTTCTTGTTGCTGCTTTGTCCGGGTGTGAATCTGTTGATGCTCGTGGTAATGAATGTGGAGCTTGGTATTTCATTCGGCAAACGCAGTATGAAAGACCAATGGTTATTTGGTGCATTGCCATGGCTGGCTTTTCTTCAATTGGCATTTAAAAACACCGACGCATTGTATGTAGGTCCACGCGATTGGACAGGCAAGAAGAAATCGGTTACACGCGAGTGGGGTGAAGCCATTGTCTTTGCTGTTGTAGCTGCTTCCGTTATCCGCACATTCTTTATCGAAGCCTTCACCATCCCTACTCCATCCATGGAGAAGAGCATGTTGGTGGGCGACTATTTATTCGTAAGTAAGATGAGTTATGGCGCAAAGATTCCACAGACTCCCATGTCGGTTCCATTCGTACACAACGCAATGCCGGGCGGTATGACCAATAGCTATGTCGATTGGTTCAGCCTTCCATATTTGCGATTGCCGGGCTTTGGTCATGTAGAAAGATTCGATCCTGTGGTATTTAATTTCCCAAATGGTGACACCATTCTCGTCGATCCTTTTTATGCAGGACACGATTATTTTAGTTATGTCAGAAAGGAAGGTATGTTCCTCGCCGGTGGTTATGATAAGTACAAACTCGATCCGGAAACCTACGATAAGCTGGCAAGAAACAATTTTGAGACGGCGCACACATGTAAAATATGTGCACGTGAAAAAAGGGTGAGGAATTATCCGATCAATGGTTTGCGCGCGCGGCCGATGGATAAGAAAGAGAACTACGTGAAGCGTTGCATTGGTTTGCCCGGGGAAAATCTCTCTATCATCAACAGGCAAGTTCACATCAACGATCAAGCTATTGAGAATCCAACCGGTTTGATGTATAGTTATATCGTTCGTGTGAATAGCGTGACTGCATTGGATAAAATTTACAAGGAATTTAAAGTAAACATCAACGACAGAAACCGCGGAACAGATGAAGAAGGAAATGTGGCTACGCTTTCTTCGTTCTCTCAAAGCGATTATGAGAAACTGAAGACATGGCCGGATGTCATTTCTATTGAGGTCAACAACGACACAGTGAGCACCGAACCCCTGGCCCTTTATCCGAATTCGCCACTGGAGCCATTCAATAGCTGGACACGCGACAATTTCGGACCGATACATATTCCTTCAAAAGGAGAGACGATTGAATTAAATGCGAACAATGTTGCACTGTATAGACGCGTGATCGCCACGTATGAAAACAATAAGTTTGAGAACAAAGGCGGTCAGATCTTCATCAATGATCAGCCGGCGACATCTTATACTTTCAAACAAGATTACTACTGGATGATGGGCGACAACCGCCACCAGAGTGCTGACTCACGCTATTGGGGATTCGTACCTGAAGATCACATCGTAGGCAAGCCCGTGTTTACCTGGTTCTCCAAAGAAAGTATCGAGTACCAAGAGAGCGGTGAGATCAGATGGAGTCGGATGTTTAAGAGGGTGAAGTAAGAATTATGGTTTCTCGCAGATTTAAAAACCGCTGAGCGCAGATGAAGTAGCCATTTAGCGGCAAGCAGATTTTCGCGGATTTAATAGCTTATTATTCCAATGTGATTTATAAAACAGGCCAATGTTTTAGAAATCACATTGGTATTAACTGCAAATATTTACGAGGAGTCTGAGTGATTTTTTTTGCCACAAAGGCAACAGGACACAAGCGCTTCTCAAAGTTTTTTTTTTAATTTCCAATTAGGCTTCAACTCAAAATCTATACTAATTCCACAGGAAAAATTTCGTGCAACTAGGAACTATCCTGACTACATCGTCAGCCGTCCCCTCTCTTCAAATTCATTGTTCATCACTCGGGTAAAATTTCGCGCAGCAATGAAATTTGCCATCTTCCTATTTCTCGATTGCAATCCCTTGTCGGTGTGGATTCATAATTAAAGCCCACGCAATTGTGTGTCTATGTTACTCCTTTATAAGTTTGATGATTGAAGTTGCCTTGTTAACGACCTTAAGAAAGTAAATTCCGCTTGTAAGCGAAGAAAAATTTTGCTGTTCTATATTTTTCCCGGAATAAATATTCTCACCAAGAGAATTCGAAAGTTCAAATGAATCACCTTCACTTTTGTTTTTCAAATAGATTCTTGATGTGAATGGATTGGGAAAAACAGACACTCTCAACGCTTGAATATCATTGTTACCTGTTGCTATTTGATTTCCTCGCACGCAAATCAGGTTGTGCTTATTGGTCTTGAAATCATGCGTTGTAATTCCATACTGCGTATCCAGATACCACGCTTTGGTTGTTTCATTCGGGAGCGAAGTAGATGACCAATATTTCTGGGCATTAAATACATTGAAAAAATTCGCATCCAAAGATGGATTTATCAAAGTTTCATCGTTGATCGAAAACAATTCTTTAATGTTGGGTAAACGCCAATCGTTTGCATCATTGAGCGAAAGCGCATCTGCATATACCAGTGACTGTTCCCAGGTGAGTGTGTCAGCGGTTGGAATGCCTTGCCAAATTAAACCGGTGAGGTTATCAGTAATTGTTCCGTTGCCGTTATTGATGAAATGATCAGAAATAACGGGTGGCGTATCAACGTCTCTGACTGCTCTGACATGAAATTTTCTCGTTCCACCCGCACTTGTCGTTTCTGTTTTAGGGTGGTTCCCAATTCCTCCGCCGGCATTTGTTACCCAAACTTTATTGCTATCGTTTGCCTGTCTGTCGCT
>JAYTMF010000075.1:0-2522 GCA_043728755.1 Flavobacteriales bacterium | reverse complement strand
CCTGTTATCCGAATATTCCTGATGGCGCTGCTATGAATGGATCTGTAAGTACTGGGAGCAGCAGTTTTGTAGGCTTGAATTTGGTTCCCGATATAGATGGGGCAGGCATGGTTCAGGTGAATGTTTGGGATGTTGCAATTCCTGACCACAAAGTGTTATGTACTTTTTATTTTTCAACGGGTACTGTTGCTCTTATGGAATTGAAAACTGCCGAAGTGATGATGTATCCAAATCCCGCCAACGATCAACTGAACATGAGAATAGATGCAACGCACACTTCTTCCGCTATGTACATGACGATGATAAATATCACAGGAAGTGTGGTGAAAGAAATATACCTTGGACCGTTGACATATGTAACTATTGACATCAGCGATTTGCCTGTCGGCTTTTACACTGCGATCCTAACCGATGGCTTAAGTATATTATCTAAAAAGAAATTAGTGATTCAACATTGATCCAACAAAAACGCTATCCTATGAAAAAAATTCAAATACTCCTTCTGCCTCTGATTTTGGCGATGACATATTTCATGCAGGGGCAAATACAAATGGGAACACCCGAAACAATTGCATTGCAAGCGTCTTGGGGTAGTACCAGACCAAGAATTGCACTGAATGCAAATGCTGATCCTGTCGTGATATGGAGCAGTCCGAATACAAAAAGTGTTTATGTATCCAGAAAATCCAATGGTGCATTTCTCGCTCCCATTAAATTGAATCCTGATGGAATGGAACTTTCTATTTTTGATTGGTCTGGCCCTGAAATAGCAGCAAACGGCAATGACGTATTTGTCGTTTTCAAACAAATTCCGGAGCATTCCAGCCCTGTTTATTGCGTTCGATCTTCTGATGGCGGCGCAACTTGGAGTGACACAGTGCGAGTGGATTCATCTTCACCGCTGATGTCTCGAATGCCAACTGTCGGCGTGGATAATAATGGTAACCCTATCGTCGCGTTTATGCGTGAGAACATGGACAATGGCTACAGTGATTGGGCTGTTTCCAGATCTCTGGATGGAGGTGTTTCTTTTGCACCCGCATTTTCTGTAACCTCATTAACAGGCGCCGCAGTATGTGATTGTTGCTCAGCGACAGTTGTGAGTAGCGGAAGTAATGTGGCTGTAATTTATAGAAACAACGACGTAAATCTGCGTGATATTCGTGCTTCAATTTCGAATGATGGCGGTGCCACT
Source organism: Flavobacteriales bacterium (assembly GCA_043728755.1). GTDB lineage: Bacteria > Bacteroidota > Bacteroidia > Flavobacteriales_D > Sanyastnellaceae > JAIBBG01. The sequence continues at coordinate 1,327 of JAYTMF010000075.1, read as the reverse complement.
TTTGATGCCAACATTGATATGGATAACCTCGATTGGGAAGTGAATGTTTGCCCCTCTTCAGGTCCTGACGGCTACTTCGCCGGAACGGATTTGAAAAGCGCATGGATGAGCAAAGCATCTGGTTATTACAGAATTTATTTCTCTTCCGGAGATACGCAATCTCCTACAAGCGAGGGAAGTGTATTGGTGCATGATGCACCCATTTCGCAAATTCAAAATCGGCCAGTAATTGCCGGAAACGAATCAGTAATGGGAATTGCAGGAGAATTCACCCAGCTTGGAATGAATGAAATATTTTTCTCTTGGAGTTCATCTGACTTTACTGAAAATAATTATTTCGCCGTCACTCAGAATATAGCAGGCAATCAATTGCGACCTGATATTGCGTTTGATGGACAAAAATTTCATCTTGTTTTCACCGACAACGGAGTGCTTGGAGTTACTTATTTGCAGTTGGAGATAGGCGGAGTGAATGTCGATGACTTGAAACAAAGCAGTAATTTTATTCTCATGCCGAACCCGGCAAACGAGGAAATAGGACTGCAGATTCTTGGTCAACAGTACTCATCATTATCTCAAATAGAAGTTAGAGATATGTCTGGAAGAAGTGTCATCCAGGAAAAACTGGGAAGTGGTCCGATTAAAATTCTCAGCACCGGACAATTATCGGATGGCATATATAGTTACGTCATTCGTGACAATGGGATACTAATTGCCAATATGAGATTCATAATACAACACGAATGAAAAAATGGATAAGTCGTTATTGTGTTTTGTTGCGTGAAAGCGGAATAAAAATGATGTGCCTTATTGTGGGCTTGAGTTTGTTGACCGCGTGCGGCAACAACAAAACCAACGGGGACAAAAAGAATGAGAAGCAGAAGGAATCCGTTTCAACAGAAACGTATGCCTGTCCTATGCATCCCGAAGTTACGGGTGTGAAAGGCGACGAGTGTAATAAATGTGGAATGGAGCTGATGCCTGTTGATGCATCAACAAATGCAAAGGTTTATGTGATGGAAATGAAAACAGAACCAGCTAAACTTTCAGCCCAAACATCTGGTAAATTATTACTTACTCCAAAGATCAATGGTGCCGAGTCCGATCGTGTTCCACTAGATGTAGTACACGAAAAAAAAATGCATCTAATCATTGTCAGCAATGACCTGAATTATTTCGATCATGTTCATCCTGAATATCAGGCGAGCGGCGATTACGTCATCCAGATTTCTGACGCTGGCGGTGTTGCAACAGCGGGTGTTGCGAACAATACAACTCAATTTCCACATGGAGGCGAATACACATTATTTGCAGATTACATGCCTTC
>JAYTMF010000074.1:0-1937 GCA_043728755.1 Flavobacteriales bacterium | reverse complement strand
TGAAAAAAAGATTGATTTGTAGCATTTCGCGATGTCACCCGTGAGATGACAAATAACAACGCGAAGTAGACAAACAGAACCGACAAGATGATATATGGTGACATGCTGCTAAATAAAACGCAATCGGAAAACTGAGTAGAAGCGCTTTTTTATTTTCTCAACAAAGGAGTTGGGAATCTCATCTAGTTTCTGACAAGTGAATTGAATTCATGGAATGTCTTTTTGTTTCCTGAATCATTCTTCTGCTTTTGCATGCAATAGCGGTTTCACTTGATTCGCCCAAACGACATAGCCTTGGTCATTCAAATGCAAACCATCGCATGTATAGATTGGACTCAATTCACGTCCGTTTGTGGCGAAGAGAGGAAACAAGTTGATGAAGGTGACATTTTTCTCATCGCAGGTGGCGGAGAGAAATTCATTGAGATCACGTACCAGAGCCACCACTAGATCGTTGGTTATTTCGCTGCCACCGATATTGCTCGTCGGTAAATTGCTTTGCACATAAATTTTGGAAGTCGGGCAACTCTTCTGTAAGCGCGAAATGACGTCGTAATACTGCGTTTTGATTCTGTCCTGCGGAACAGATTTCAATATATCGTTAATGCCAATCATGATGAAAATTTCAACAGGCTGAAGTTTTTCTACAGGCTCAAGTCGCATTAAAACACCCGATGTAAAGTCGCCACTGATGCCCATATTCACTAAACTGTCCATGCAGAGATGTCGCTTCAGATCGAATCCTTCTGTCATGCTGTCGCCAATAAAGAGTGTTACAGTATGCGGTGGGTAATTCATTTTTTTAAAAGCTTTTACATGTTGTTTCCAGATCGGCACTTTGAAATATTCGTCTTCGGTACTCCATGTATATTTCTGTTTTGTGCAACTCATGGAGAGTAAACCAAGACACGCCAGCGAGGCATACATGAAATTTTTCAATCTGTTTGTTCGGAGATGCATTGGTGCAAAAATGAGACATTGCACCATGGATTGATGAAGTGTGAGAATTTTCTACCGCCAATCTGTAATTCTCTGATCGTTTGAAACATGCATCAGCACTTTCCTCCCGTAAATTTGCGACTCAAACATTCATGTGAACATTCCATCCAGATATATTGAAATTGCCGTTGATCAGGTGAGCAGCTTACCGGGTATCGGTCGCAAAACTGCGCTCAGACTTGTGCTTGAATTGCTCAAAAGAAAACCGGAAGACATTCAACGTTTTGCACAGGCACTTACTGACATGCGTGAACACACGAAACTTTGCACGACATGTCACAATCTATCGGATGATGTGCTTTGCTCCATTTGCTCTTCACCTTATCGCGACAATGCCATAGTTTGTGTTGTGGCTGATATCAGAGATGTCATGGCAATTGAAAGCACCGGGCAGTTTCAAGGAAAATATCATGTGCTAGGAGGAATCATTTCTCCCATTGATGGTGTAAGTCCTTCGGATCTGTTCATAGACAGTCTTGTCAATCGTGTGGCAGCAGGCGAGATCAAAGAGATCATTCTTGCGTTGAACGCAACTATGGAAGGTGAAACTACATGCTTTTATCTCTATCGGAAACTCGGAAGTTTTGAAATCAATATTTCGTCCATCGCACGCGGTGTGGCCGTTGGTGGCGAACTCGAATACACCGATGAGGTCACCCTCGGAAGAAGTATCTTATTGAGAACGCCGTATGAAGTTTCTTTGAAGCGATAAGATTTTATCAGCTTGTCGTTTCTCTTTTTTTCGTCGCCACAATTTTATGAAATGGATATGATGCTATTCTTGGTTGTGGTGCGTTTATTTGCATCACACTGTTCCGGCAGATCAATATGAAGCTTTCCGTCATCATCGTCAATTACAATGTTCAATATTTTCTTGAGCAATGTTTGCTTTCCGTAGAGAAAGCGATGGTAGGCGTGGACACTGAGGTGTGGATGGT
>JAYTMF010000073.1:0-5146 GCA_043728755.1 Flavobacteriales bacterium | reverse complement strand
GGTTCAATGCATATGTTTGATAAAGAAAGAAATCTTTATGGCGGACATGGTATTGTAGGTGCGCAAATCCCAATGGGCGCAGGCATTGCTTTCGCTGATCAATACAAAGGCAACAAGAATCTGACTGTTTGTTTTTTCGGCGATGGAGCTGCAAGACAAGGAGCGTTGTATGAGACATTCAACATGGCTATGACTTGGAAGTTACCGGTGATCTTCGTTATCGAAAACAATCAATATGCAATGGGAACTTCGGTTGAAAGAACTTCCAACGTCACGGATCTCTCCATGCTAGGATCATCATTCATGATGCCTTCTGCATCCGTAGATGGCATGAGACCTGAAGCAGTTTGCGAGGCAATGGAAATTGCAGCAGAAAGAGCACGCAGCGGAAATGGCCCAACTTTGCTTGACATTCAAACCTACAGATACAAAGGACACTCGATGAGTGATCCGCAGAAATACAGATCAAAAGAAGAGGTAGCTGCTTATCTGGAACAAGATCCAATTGAGCACGTGTTAAGCGTCATCAAAGACAACAAATGGATGACAGAAGCTGAGATTGAGGCTGTAGAAGCCGAGATCAAAGTTGTAGTGGAAGAGTCCGTGAAATTTGCCGAGGAGTCACCACTTCCACCTGTCGAAGAATTGTACATTGACGTCTATTCGCACGACGACTATCCTTACGTAAAAGACTAATCAATATTCAACACCCATTATTCAGATTAAAAATATGGCAGAGATAGTACGAATGCCCAAATTGAGCGACACGATGACGGAAGGAACTGTGGCCTCATGGAACAAGAAAGTAGGAGACAAAGTGAAGACCGGTGACGTGCTGGCTGAAATTGAAACCGATAAAGCCACCATGGAATTTGAATCCTTTCAGGATGGCGTGCTTCTTTATATTGGTGTAGAGAAAGGACAGACTACAAAAGTGGATGCCATACTCGCGATTCTTGGAAAAGAAGGAGAAGATATCAGTGAATTGATTGCTGCGGAATCTGCAGGTGTTTCAGCGCCAGCGGCAACTTCAGTGGTTGTCGACATGGCTTCAACGCCTGCTGCTGCAGCGCCAGTTGCGGCGACTGTAGTTGCAGAACCCGTGTTTTCTCATGGTGGCAATGGAAGATTAAAGGCTTCGCCATTGGCAAAAAAGATCGCTGAAGACATGGGCATTGATATTGGCCGTGTTGCAGGAAGCGGTGATGGCGGCAGAATTGTAAAAAGAGATATTGAAAATTATTCTCCTGCTGCTTCTGTGGCTGTTGTTGCGGCTCCAGTATTCGTAGCCAACGGTACAGAAAAATACACAGAGGAATCTGTTTCACAGATGCGCAAAACGATTGCGCGCCGTCTTGCTGAGAGCAAATTCACTGCTCCTCACTTCTATCTCACCATGGACATTGACATGGACAATGCGATGGCGGCAAGAAAATCAATCAACGAAAGTGGCGATGTAAAAATATCGTTCAACGATATGGTCGTAAAAGCAACTGCCATGGCATTGCGCAAAAATCCAAAGGTCAATTCATCATGGCTGGGCGATACCATTCGTTACAACCAGCACATTCACATTGGTGTGGCTGTGGCTGTTGAAGACGGATTGCTCGTTCCCGTTGTGCGTTTTGCATATGAAAAAGGACTTTCACAAATTGGTGCTGAAGTAAAAGTTTTTGTGGACAAAGCGAAGAACAAAAAACTACAGCCATCGGATTGGGAAGGAAATACATTCACCATCTCGAATCTTGGAATGTTTGGCATCGAAGAATTTACTGCAATCATTAATCCTCCTGATGCATGCATTCTCGCGATTGGCGGAATAAAATCGGTACCGGTGGTGAAGAATGGAGCAGTAGTTCCAGGCAACGTGATGAAAGTAACATTGAGCTGTGATCACCGCGTGGTAGATGGCGCTTCCGGCGCTGCGTTTTTGCAGACGTTTAAATCCTATTTAGAAAATCCTGTGATGATGTTGGTTTGATAAAAACCACTTCATTTTAAGAATACACAAAACCCGGAAGTTGACTTTCGGGTTTTTTCTTAGCTGAAAATTACGAATAGTGAAAACTCAGTTCGGGAAAATCCGGAGCGAACTTGAGTAGCTGTATTTAGAAAAAATAGAGCATGAAAAAATGGAGGCACGGTACGCAGAGCTCGGGCAATAATACTGATTGGACAAGTATAATAGTCCAATCTTTGCTTCGCCAGATTGAACTAAACACTTGTATCCATCGGCATATATCACTGTATGATTTCTCAAACATTGGCATGTTTGAGAAATCACATTGGTATAAAATGCCATAAAAACTTTAAGAATAACAGTTGATTGATCGAAGGATCAATGAAACATCTCTTTCACTTTGTGGAAAAAACCTTTGTCTTTGCTGCCTGGGCTGGGTTTGAAATTTGCTGAACTCCGCAGTTTCTCCAGAAGTTTTTTCTCATCATCGTTGAGCTTTTGTGGAGTCCACACATTGATGTTCACCAGCAGATCGCCTTGACCATACCCGTTGACATCCCTAAGCCCTTTTCCTTTCAGACGGACAATTTTTCCACTTTGGGTACCGGGATCAATTTTGATCTGGGCACGGCCTTTTACCAATGGAATCTCGGCTGGAGCGCCCATGGCCGCATCTGCGAAATTGATATAGAGATCGTAATATAAATTGATGCCTTCGCGCTTGAGATCCGCGTGCTCCTCTTCCTCAATCTGAACGAGCAAATCTCCGGGTACACCGCCGAATGGACCAGCATTTCCTTTTCCGGCGACGTTAAGTGTCATGCCCTCGCCTACACCTGCAGGTATATTGATCTCTATAACTTCTTCACTTCTCCGCTGTCCATTCTCATCAGTATCCTTTGGTTTGGCTTTGATACTCTTTCCGGCTCCGTGGCATTTCGGACAGGTGGATGTCGTGGCCATTTGGCCCAGAATTGTATTCGTGACACGTCTTACTTGTCCATTTCCACCGCATGCTGCACAAGTATCGTATGTGACGTCATTGGCATTAATGAGTTTGAAAACCTTGATCTTTTTAGAAGTACCATTCGCGATTTCTTCCAGATTCAATTTGACTTTGATGCGCAGGTTGGAACCCTTTACAGTACGTCGGCCGCCTCCACCGCCACCAAATCCACCACCACCGAATGCACCTCCGAAAACATCGCCGAACTGGGAGAAAATGTCATCCATGTTCATGTGTTGACCACCACCAAAACCACCGCCACCGCTCATTCCTGCATGACCGAATTGATCATACTGCGCCTTCTTTTGTGGATCGCTCAATACCCCATAAGCATCAGCGGCTTCCTTGAATTTATCTTCAGCAGACTTATCCCCTTGGTTTTTATCGGGATGAAATTTCAAAGCCATCTGGCGGTATGCCTTTTTGATCTCCGCTTCGGATGCGCCTTTGCTCACACCAAGTATATCGTAATAGTCTCTTTTTGCCATGTCCGTTCCTCACTTAATTCTATTGACCAATAATCACTTTTGAAAATCGGATGACCTTGTCATTAAGTATATATCCCTTTTCGACTTCATTTACCACTTTGCCAACAAGATCAACCGTTGGGGCTGGAATTTGCGTGATAGCTTCATGGAAGTCCGTGTCGAAATCTTTGCCCAGACTTTCAAGTGGTTTCAATCCTTTGCTTTCTAGTTTGTTGTATAATTTCTGATGAATCAACGCAAAACCTTCTTTTATTACTTCGATGTCTTCTACTGATTCATTGGCTTTAATTGCCCGATCAAAATCATCCAGAATGGTGAGCATTTCCTTGATCATATCGGAGGAAGCAGAAACCACCAACTCTGAACGCTCTCGCATGCTTCGCTTTCTGAAGTTGTCAAATTCTGCAGCCAGGCGGAGGTATTTGTCCTTCCATTCCGTTGCTTCATTCATCCATCTTTCTTCTTCAGATTGCGGTTCAACTTCCACTTTAGCGTTTTCGGGTATTCCCATATCTGCATTATGTAGATCAGTGAGCGTGTGGTCAGCATCTGGAATATTGACCGGTTCTTTGCTTTCTTCTTGGTTCATCTTTTCAAAAAAATTCTTTATGCGGGTTTTCAAGTTCTTTGCCATTGTGTGTTTTGTAGTCAATCTGGCAGATTTTGATAAAAAAAAGCCCCCGAAAATTCGGGGGCACAAATGTATGTCTTTGTAATGCTGAGCTTACAGGCTTTTAACATGCATGTCCAGTTGCTTGTGCAATTCAAGGCCACGCAAGTTTTTAGCTACGATTATCCCATTCTCATCAATCAAAAAACTCATTGGTATGCTGGTGACACCGTAAACGGCGGCCGCGCCATTCTGCCAGCCTTTCAAATCGCTCACGTGATATTTCCATACTAGACCATCTTTAGCTATAGCAGCTTTCCATGCGTCCTTATTCTGATCGAGCGATACAGAGAAGATCTCAAATCCCTTGGCTGTTTTGAATTTTGCTTTCTGATATTTGTCGTAGGCACCAACTACGTTGGGATTCTCACGACGACATGGACCACACCATGAAGCCCAGAAATCGATCAACACCATTTTGCCACGCAATGAAGACAGTTTCATTTCCTTGCCGTCCAGATTCGCCATAATGATATCCGGTGCTTCATCTCCGATAGATGTGCCCACTTTCGCTGCGATTGTAACCATCCTACTTGCCTTTACAGGCTTTTCGACAATGGTAAAACTGTAAATGATTGTGGCAAAACCGAAGATCGCCAGTATTGATGTGATTTTTTTCATGAAATTGTTATTCTTTTTTTGCGAGGTTAAAAATATGCCTTCGTGCGGCTCGCCGAACCAAACATTCTGCCAAAAAAGCAATTCTAACGGATCAGTATTTAATAATGTTGCTTTTATTCGACTCTTTTTATATCCGCACCGATAGCACGGAGGCGGTTTTCAATATCCTGATATCCGCGATCTATCTGTTCAATATTCTTGATTACACTCTTCCCGTTAGCTGCCAATGCGGCTATTAGCATAGACACACCAGCGCGAATATCAGGTGATGACATTGTTATTCCGCGCAACTTCGTTTCGCGATTACTTCCTATAACGACTGCTCTGTGTGGATCGCATAAAATAATTTTCGCACCCATGTCGATGAGATTGTCGACGAAGAACAATCTGCTTTCAAACAT
>JAYTMF010000072.1:0-1351 GCA_043728755.1 Flavobacteriales bacterium | reverse complement strand
ACCTCCCCGCTTACGTCGACGTCTGCCGCCCACAATCGAAATGCCAGTGTCGCGAATCTTGTTGTGATGTGCCATGCTTCTCTTTTTGCCAGCATTCTTCATACGCAAGGTATTCGTCACCACGACTCGTACAATGCTCTTGACATGCTTTGCAATTTTGTTCCTCGTAACGAGTGCGGATTTTGAAACCTTCTTTCTAGGCATGAGTCCGGTTGGAAAATGAGGAGGTTGACAACGTGTTGAACGTTCAGCGTACAACGTACAGCGTACAGCGTACAGCGTACAGGGTACAACGTACAACACCTACCCAAACGGGTTTACAAAATCCAAACCAGGAAAACCGCCGCGTACGCCGCGGTTGCGTTTACCACCGCGCGTCTTGTACTTTTTTCGTGCAAACTTTAAAGTATTGCTTGAAACAACCTTGACAATGCTCTTGACATGCTTCCCAATACGACGAATGTCTTGTAACGTATTTGTCAAACGCGGAATCTTGGCCGTTTTTGCCATGTGATGCGAACGTTGCGCGTTTGGAAAATAAATGTCCTGTAACTTTTTTGTCAATCGTGGAATCTCGAACGCTTTTACCATGTGACGCGAACGTTGCGTGCTTGTAAAATGAACGGGTACGACAACACCCTCACAGTCACGTCACTAAACAGTCTACTCACTAGACTACGAATCAAACTTTCAAACACCGAGGCATGTCAACGAAGCTTGTGCTGCCCACGATAATGTTGTAACGTATTTGCCAATCGCGGAATCTTGGTCGTTTTTGCCATGTGATGCGAACGTTCCTGTAACTTTTTTGTAGAGTCTTGAACGTTTTTTCCATGTGACGCGAACGTTTTTTCCATGTGACGCGAACGTTGCGTGCTTGTAAAATGAACGGTACAACAACAACACCCTCACAGTCACCTCACTAGACTACGATTCAAACAAACTCATGAGCTTTTCAATGTTTTCCATGACCATGGTCAAAAATCCCCGTTCAATGTCAACTGCTACCGATTCGGCGGTGGATCCATCAATGCCATCTTCTTCCGCTTCAACGTAAATCGATTGCGCATATTGAATAAACGTGAAAATGCCAGAAGCCAACAGTGTAAACAAGTATTCAAGGTCGCCGGAACCGGGACGTTGCGTTAAACGTTCAAGGTAAAGTTTAATTGCATCAAGCCCTTTGAAAATTTTTCCATCTACAACTTTGAAAACGCCGTATATAATTGTATCATTGAGCCCCTTTAACAATGCTGCACACTTGATTCTCGCTCGCGGATTTTTCCAAACGTTAATTTTCACGGTCACTTGCATGGGTAAAATCCAACGTAGAAATCCGCGAATGGTAAAG
>JAYTMF010000071.1:0-7211 GCA_043728755.1 Flavobacteriales bacterium | reverse complement strand
CCCGCGCTGAACAATTGTTGAATCATAACCAAAACCTTGATTGTCAACTTTTTCAATATGCGAGTTAGCGGTAAGGCGAGCCAGATTCCAAAGTCCAATTGGCGCAGCTGCGAAACCGGCATCCTTTCGTTGCTCATATTCAAATCCAAGTTGAATGCTATGGTCACCGATGTCGGCAGAACCATTACCGGTCACACGAAATTGGTTGTTGGTGAATGTAGAGTAGTTGTTATTCTGTGAACCTACGTAATTGTACAGGTTGTATGTTCTAGTTGGAATATCTCCATTTCTGAGTCCATTTCCGGCGGTGACGTTGTTGAGCGTACCGGTAGGATTCTGACCAATGAAGTTGATCGTACCCGCGTCGTTGAGGAAGATCTGATTGCGATCAGTGATCAAATTGCCGTTGCCGTCGTAAATGAGAGAATTGGCGAATTGATTGGCCGGAAACTGAGCTGACCCTGCAAAATACTGATTGTCAATCGCTGCAAGATCAGGGTTGAATTCAGAAGGACGATAGAGGATATTGATGTCCTGGAAACCATTCTGCTTGTAATATGAACCTGGAATCTGCTCGTATGTATTTCCGCGAATGATATCAAAATATCCAACATGGCCATATTTGAACAAATCTTTACCGTGCGTTTCGTCTTCGTTGCGTTGAATGTTGCGGCTGTAGTCAACCATTACGCTGTAATAAACATTGCGAAGATTGGAAGAAGCAGACTCTTCTCCATCCGCATTTTTGAAACGCTGACTGAATCTTGCATATGCTCTCCAATCCAGATTGGTTGAAAGCTGATTGTTCTCAGAGTTCATGATTGTATTGGCCCAACTGTAATCATGGCCCCGAACGAATGCCGCAGTTCCTCCGAACGTAAGGGTTACATTCTCCGATGTACTCACATCAATCTTAGCAACAATATTGGCCGAATGATTGCGAACATTCAAGCGTGTGCTTGTGTGCTCGAAGTCACTTGCTGTAAGGAAATCGGCATTGTACAATACACCCGTAACATTTCCAAACTGATCGACATTCGGGCGAATAGGACTCGTCAATAAACTTTCCTTAGCAGAATTATTCATTTTCATGAGACCGCCAAACTGTGGATCACCATCAACAACATCTGTGTAGTTTCCAGAAACAAAGAAACCCAGAAGAGGTCTTCCCTTATTGCCGGCTTCATCCTTTTTAAAAATAAGAGGACCGGAAAGCGAACCCTCCACCAGATTATAGCCAAAGTGATCAAGTCCTACGGCACCTTCTCCACTTTTAAAACCAGATGAAATCAATTCTATACCACCGGTATATTTTGATGATGCACTTCTCAGAGAGACGTTGATCACACCACCTGTTGCATCACCAATATTCGCAGGAATACCACCTGTGATTACGTTGATCTCTTCGATCGCGGACTTTGGGAGTGCTGAAGAACCTCGCACTTTGATACCGTCGATATAAATCCAAGTTGAACCTTCGCGTGCACCACGAATCGAAATACCGTTATCTGTTCCAGTGGCACCGGCAATAGTGGTCGCTAATCCGCCAACGGATCTGCTCGGCATATTGCGCAAGTCTTCACGTGTAATCGTTCCACCGGAGGATCCACCATCCTTATCAATCAGAGGAACCTTATAGTCAAAAACTTCAACTGTTGTCAATTCAAGACCTGCAAGCATGCCTGCATTCAATTCTTCAAGCCTGTTGGCACGAATCACGACGCCTTTGATCGTCTGCGGCTGGTAACCGACAAACTGAAAGGAAACTTCGTATGTACCGGGTTCGAGAGGTTTGATGGAGTATTGACCGTCGATATCGGTTGTTCCACCATTGACAGTATTCCCGTTAAGGAAGACGATGACCGTAACAAAAGGCAACGGTTCTTTACTGTCTTTGTCAAAGACTTTTCCTTTCAATGAGCCCATATTCGTCTGTGCGAATGATGAGGCTGCTGTTAAAATAAAAAGTGCTAGTAGTGCGTAAAACTTTTTCTGCATAGCAGACAGGTTAAGGAGATTAAAAAAATACTGGTCTAAAAAACATGCAGTGCGAAAGTATCAAAATCTGACTCTTTCAAGTCACTGTTAATTCCATCAAAGGGTCGCAAAGAACATCTGATTTTCTATTTTCTGCAAATCTTTTTTCCACGACTGCCTAATCAACTGAAAACGTGCAACTTGCTTCCAACGAAGCCAAATGTAAGGTCTTTAGATGTTTTGAACGGTAAAACCGGTTGCAGAATATCCGCATTATTTACCGGTCAAAAGGAAAATAAGCCCCCGTGTGATTTTGATTTTACGCGCTGCAACACGACTCGGGACGTGCTTTATTGAAACCAATCACATTGAATTGAAACCGACAAATGTTCTTCGATCGGGACACGGATTTATTGCCCGTTGCGCGACTTTTTGTTCTTATGAAACCATCGCTTATACCACGGAACATCTTTTCCCCAAGAGTGTTTCTCCGCTTTCTTAAGATTCTTCTTCATGCGTTTGCGTGTCGCTTTATCTTGGGTTTCCACATGATGTTTCTTTCCTGCTTCGTAGGCCGCTAACTTTTCGTCTTTGGCTTTGGCCTGCTTCTGTGCACCTGATTCAGGAGTTATTTTATTCTTCTCTTTTTTACGTTGCGCTAGCGCATCATTCGAAATGAGTGAGAGGAGAACAATAGCAATAATGTATTTGAATGAACGCATATTTTTCGAACGCACTATTTATAAAATTCGTACGTGAATTTTGTGATTTCAATGTCGTGACTCCTCAGGTGATGATCCAGAAAAGCCTCTATTAACATAGTGGGCGTGTACAATACTTCAATTTCACGGGTCATTTCGCTGCCTTCGAAATATTCAAGCTTAAGCAAATTTCCCAATTTGTCGTACCTGAAGATTTCGCGTTTGACCTGAGTCGATTGATTGTCTTTTGTTTCAATCTGATCGATCCATCCTTTATCGTTGTATGTGAATAAACGACTCACAGAGCGACCACTCATTTTCAGTTCCTCCACTTCGCTTTGAATGTAGCCCCGATCATTTCGTGTGATTACCCAGTCGGAATAATGAAGTCCGTAATTGTTGTAATTGCTCTTGCGAATGATGCCATTTTGATTGTCCGTCCAGACGAAAGATTCGGAATTGATTGTCGTCATCTGTCCCGGTATGAGTTTCCCTTTATCCTGGGCGATGTTCTCAGCTTTGCCATAATCCAGTCGCATCAGTCTGCCCTGTTCATCATAGTTGTATTGAGAGGTATAGTATCCGCGCGTACCATTCTCATTTTTCAATTCCACTTCTCCGAGGTCATTTCTTTTGTATCGAATAGTAAGACTATCCACGAGATGGTACACACTCGTTACCTGATCAAGTTCGTGCAGCAAGCCCACTTCATTGAATCGAAAAACGACGATATCAGGGCGTTGCTCGATCGGTCTGTTGGGGCGTTTGATGCTCTTCATGCCCGTGACAGTTTTGATCTTGTTCAACCACAAGAACTGCTGACTGAAAAACATGTCGTCTTTGAAGGCATTTCCACTGCGGTTGTCGATGATCTGTGATGACAATACACAGGGCACAGTCATTGAAAGCATCAGAAAAAGGGCGAGTCCCAATAATTTTCTTTTGCAAAGAAATCTTTTGATTGTGCTATTCTCCATTCTGTTGTTATTCGCTCTTTCCATTTAATAATGCCAAAGCCTTGTCCACTTCATGAACAGGCGCATGACACGTTTTGCCTGCGCAAACATAAATGGACGTACCTATGTCAAATCGGTGTTGGAACAGCGGCAATTCACTTTCAATTGTTGATGCCGCATAAAGACAGGAAGGAAGAAATTTGTGTTGAAGCTTTTTCATTTTATCGAGACTATCAACTCCGGTGATAACGATTTCATGAAATGGTCTGGCGATTTCATTGTATAGCATGAGCCAATTGCTATAGGCCGAGGCATAGGTGATCTGTGGCATCACTGTTTGCAAAATGCGCTCGCACATGGCAGCATATTTTGCATTGTCGAAATGTCGAGAAAGTCGAAATAAAACACGAGCGACCATACTATTTGAAGACGGAATCACATTGTCTTGTACTTCCATTTTTCGGGTAATCAATGCTTCATCGTCAGCCGTTGTGTAGTAAAAAAGTCCATTGACATCGTTCAGGAATAGTTCCTCGATCTTCAACAAAATCTGTTCAGCGTACCGCAAATGTTGTTCATCAAAACCAGTTTCGTAGAGGTGAATGCACGCCATGGCTATTGATGCATAATCATCCAGAAAACCATTGATGGATGCTGCTCCTTTGGTGTAGGCGTGAAAAAATTTTCCATCGGTTGAGCAAAAATGTTTTTTGATGTTGGCCATCAAATCTTTTGCGGCTTCCAGACAACTTTCATCTTGTGTTGCACGAAAAGTTTCGACATATGCTTCCACCATCATGGCATTCCATGAGGCGATGCATTTATCATCAAGCCCTGGTCTGACGCGCTTTCCACGTTCCTTCATCAACAAGTCGCGGATTGCCATTTTGTGCTTGATCAATTCTTCATTTCCAATTGAATTCTCTTGCAGGAAGACTTCATCACTCACCGGTCGCCATAAAATGTTTTGATGTTGTTCCCACAAAGCGCGATCGTCTATGCTGTAATATTTTCTTGCAAAATCGTAATGATCGCCGAGTAATAGTTGCACCTCATTTGATGTCCAGGTATAAAACTTCCCTTCTACTCCTTCGCTATCTGCATCAAGTGCTGCGTAAAAAAGACCTTCAGGCGATTTCAATTCCCGCTCGGCCCAATCGATGGTGTGGGTAATTGTTTCAAGAAAAAGCTTCTCTTCTGTTTGGCGATACGCTTTCGCATACAAACTGATCAATTGCGCATTGTCATACAACATTTTTTCGAAATGTGGAACCATCCAGATATCATCAACACTGTATCTGCTGAAGCCACCACCGATCTGATCATAAATGCCACCCTGTGCCATTTTGGTGAGTGTTTGTCGAACAAATGCGACCACATTTTCATCTCCCGTCAATACGCCATGTTGCAATAGAAATTCATAATTATTCGGCATCGGAAATTTCGGCGCGTGTTTCATTCCGCCTTTTTCATAGTCCCATGCCGAAGCAAATTTTGCGATATGCTCATCTACAAATTGTGGATCAAATGGCAGCTTTAAAATGTTGTTGTCGATGATGTTCAATTCGGTCAAACCCAAATGCAGCTTCGATGCGTACTCTTCCATGCGCGAAGGCTCGGTCGATTTCATGTGCATGAGATTTTCGAGAATGTTCAACCAATGCGGTTTTGGAAAATAAGTGCCGCCGTATACAGGCCGGCCATCCGGCATAGCGAAAACATTGAGTGGCCAGCCGCCCTGACTTCCCATCAGATGAACGGCATCCATGTAAATGCTGTCGACATCCGGTCGTTCTTCACGATCCACTTTGATACAGACGAGGTGATCGTTCATATACGCCGCACACTCTTCATCTTCAAAGACTTCTCGCTCCATTACATGGCACCAATGACATGCGCTGTAGCCGATGGAAACGAGTACCAATTTGTTTTCGTCGCGCGCTTTTTTCCAGGCTGTTTCATTCCATGCAAACCACATCACGGGGTTGTTGCGATGTTGCAATAAATACGGACTCGTTTCTTTTGAAAGGCTGTTCATGATCACGTTTTATGATGAGTGTATTGACGAAAATGTTTTTCAATTTGAATAACAAGTGAACGATCTATCTGACTTCCAACAGCATTTCATCCAAGATACTTTCCAACTGGCTTCTCATGATCATACGTCTGAGAATTTTACCGTTCTGATCTATCGCAATTAGCATAGGTGTGCTGGGTACCGGAAATCTTTTGCTGAAATCTTTTCTTGCCGAGAATGAAAGAAAAACACTTGGCCAAGGTGGAGTTCTGTTCTCTAACTCGGCTTGCCATGCTTCCTGTTGTTTGTCGGTTCCAATGGCATACACTTCAACGCCCAACGGATGATATTTTTTGTAAAGTTCTTCGAGTACCGGTTCAAACTCTTTGCAATGTGAGCAACTCGATTTCCAAAAGAGCAGCAGTGTAATTTTATTCTTTTCAACGAGCTTCGCCATAGAAATCTGCTTACCGCTGATGTCGGGCAATGTCAACATTTCCACTTGATTTCCCGGCTTACATTTTTCCAATGCCTGCAGCAAATTCTTCGTAGCATCATTCATCATTTCGCTTTCAGCACAATCCGTAGAATACCATGTGATCAAATAAGCAAGACCATTTTCCTCTTTGTATTGGATCATTTTATCCAATAAAAATTTAAACATAAATGATGCGGCATAAT
Organism: Flavobacteriales bacterium; assembly: GCA_043728755.1. Lineage (GTDB taxonomy): Bacteria > Bacteroidota > Bacteroidia > Flavobacteriales_D > Sanyastnellaceae > JAIBBG01. The sequence goes on along the minus strand of JAYTMF010000071.1, from coordinate 879 downwards.
CATCTGCCAACGCTTTTACCATCAACTGATCGATGTATTGCTCGGTGATCCGAAGCTCGAAAAAATAGTTGAAATGCAAATTGAGCTTTCGCACAAAACCTATGTGATGAAATACATCTTGATTGGTAAGCTGCAAATTATCGAGCGCATGCTTTGCGTTATAGACAAGCAAACTATCCACGGCTGGATTTGGCCATTTCCATATAGGCGCAATGGGTGAGCCGAGAACATTTGTCAAAACATCGCCGCTGAAAGTTCCGGGAAAATCTGTGCGAATTTTTTCGCACAACATAAAGAACTCCTTTTCGCGCTGCAGATAATTCAAACTTTTCCTTCCCAATGAATCGGGGTTCAACGAAAAATTGTTGTAGGCTGTCATCAACAAACAATAAGCGTCGTTCTCCTTTGATGAGTTGATGCGCAGCGGTTGTTTTTTCAAATCCGTATAATTCACATCAATACTCACTGCAGGCTCATTGTTCTTTGAAGTATCCACGATGAAATCTCCCCATCTTTCAGGGTCGGATGAGAGCCGAATGCGGTACTGACCAGTATGGTTGAACTTTATACTGAATAATATTTTTTCCCCCTGCTCGAATGATTTGCTCGTGAGATTCTTCCAACTCTCTTCTTGAAAATATTCAAAGATGCAATTGATATTGGTAGAAGGAAGCGAGTGAATGGTAACTTCGACATTGTTCTGCGCCATGATCTTCCCACCTATAACTAGACCGAAAAAGAAAATCTGGAATTGAATGCGTACAATTTGTGTTATCACCGTGCAAAGTTAATTCTTAAGTAATACCGATTGGACAAGTGTAATAGTCCAATCTTTGCTTCGTCAGATTGAACTTAACACTTGTATTCATCGGCATTTAC
>JAYTMF010000070.1:0-21082 GCA_043728755.1 Flavobacteriales bacterium | reverse complement strand
AAAAATTCTACGATCTTCATGTTGCTATATTTTTTAGCAACTCTACAACACCAGATTATAACCTATTTACATTCTGCAAAATTTGGTGTACGGACAAGTGGACGCGTTTATTATATTTCCACTTCTAGACATGAAGGATTACTCCAAGAGGATTTTATATTTGTGAAGTACGTTTATAATGTTCAGCTCGTTTCCAACTTTCATCCTATCGCTTCGAAAAATGCTTGGAAATTTCCATTCGAAATGTCTCATGCTTTCGCGTCCATTCATTACGTCGAGAATTTTTTATTGGAGAAATTCTTTCAAATGAAGTCCTTCAAAAAATCATCGAACTCATTCATCATATCCTCTGCTTCTTGAATTTGTTGCTTGCGGATTTTAATTATTTCCCGTATTGCCTTCGGTACCGGCGATTTGGATGTTGTAATCTCAGCAATGTCAGTGCGCATGTCCTTCGTTGAGATAATAAAAGCTGCTTTCATTTCCTTCCAAGGCACTAACAATATTGGCAGCCCGCCATTCAATTTTGTCAGTTCAAAATATCTTGGTCCAAAATCCATCTGCACTAATTCGAATTCCAATTGAGTCAATTGAGCTTTCAATTGTTCATTGAATGCCTTCATAATATCATCGCCCATTTTTTCCATAGGCCGCTCCGCTCTGTTCAACCATTGCAATTCCAACTTGATAAGCGTAAACAAATCCTGATTCTCATAGGCAATGGTCAGCTTTTTCATCAACTCTTCTTTCTCCAACTTGATAACTGCATCCATTTCCAAATCCGGATGAAGCATCTTGGCGAGTTCGCGGTAGATGGAGGTAATGCTGCGATTGCGCAACTCAACAATTCTGAGTCGATTCTCTTCCCTTTCCTGTGCCTTGCCTGATTTTTTTCTTGGCTTCTTTGAATTGAACTTCTCCTCAATTTCGGGCATTGCCGACGCTAGTTTTTGACCAACAGCGCTCATAAATTCAGCCTCATTCATCTTTGAATTCAAATCACTCAAATCTATGTGCACGCCTTGGCTCTGGAAGTACATTTCAAGATCTGCAATCTGCTCATTAAACGCCTCCTCGAAATCAACCTCAATGTCACTTTGATTGATCTCGGAATATATTTTCTTCAATGCTTCAGGCATGTCAGAATGCATTCCAACTTCTGCTATTGTTTCATTGAGGAACAACTCCAGTACTGAGGCATCCACCTGCTTGAGATTACCGTGTCGATATACTTCATAAAGTGCGGGCACCAAATCAATTCGAGCGTTGGTCAGTTCCTTTAATTCCGGCAGAAGTTCGACGCGATAATATCCAAGTATATTATCCAGACTTTTCTCTTTTTCTAAGATGCTTTCCTGCATCTTTTCAATTTTTTTAAGCAGATTATTGAACTGCGTGACATACTTGGATGCCTTGGCCTTTTTAGTTGGAGTGGCCGTAATTCCTTGATTGATCAATTCCATTTTATTATGAGTGTGAGTTGTTTTAATTGGTCATCTGCATATACTAACAAAGCGAATTCCTCACTTCGATTATCTCGAATTTCCGTTGATAGACTATCAACTGAAATTAATAATTAAACATGATTAATTTCTTGCTTTACAGCGTGCCGCGTGCTTCCTGCTCTCTTTCTATCGCTTCAAACAAGGCTTTGAAATTCCCTTTGCCGAAGCTCTTCGCTCCTTTGCGCTGAATAATTTCAAAGAACATCGTAGGACGATCAAGCACAGGCTTAGTGAAAAGTTGTAACAGATAGCCTTCTTCATCGCGATCGATGAGGATGCCCAACTCTTTGAGTGGAGCGAGGTCTTCGTCAATTTTGCCTACGCGTTCTAATACATCCAAATAGTAAGTATCCGGAACATAAAGGAATTCAACTCCGCGTGACTTCAAGGCTGTTACCGTTTCAACTATGTTGTCTGTTGCCAGTGCAATGTGTTGGACGCCGGCTCCCTGATAAAAGTCGATGTATTCTTCAATCTGTGATTTTTTTCTTCCTTCTGCAGGCTCGTTGATTGGAAACTTGATGCGGCCATTTCCATTACTCATCACTTTACTCATCAATGCCGTGTAATCCGTACTGATGTCTTTGTCGTCGAAAGAAACGAGTTGCGCAAATCCCATCACTTTCGCATAGAACTCACACCATTTGTTCATCTCATTCCATCCCACATTTCCAACCATGTGGTCGATGAATTTCAAACCTGTTTCTGCGGCTTTGTAAGCGGGATTCCATGCTCTGTAGCCGGGCATGAAGACACCATTGTAATCTCTTCTCTCTACAAAAACGTGGAGTGTTTCCCCGTATGTATGAATACCGGAAAGCACCACCTTGCCGTCTTTATCTTCACGCGTCTCCGGTGTCATGCAGCTTTCAGCACCGCGTGAAGTGGTTTCCTTCCAACTTTTTGTAGCATCATCCACCCAAAGGGCAATAGTTTTTACACCGTCACCGTGTTTATTAATGTGCTCATTGATGGGACCATCCGGCACGAGCGGTGAAGTGAGAACCATTCGGATCTTGTCTTGTTGCAGCACATAAGAAACGCGGTCTTTGATTCCGGTTTCAAGTCCGCAATATGCCAACGGCTGAAAGCCCCAGGCTGTCATATAATAATATGCGGCTTGCTTCGCATTTCCCACGTAAAGTTCAACGTGATCTGTCCCGAGCAAGGGAAGAAAATCTTCAGCGTCTTCTACAACTTTTTCGAGATGAAGTGATGTGGTGTCAGTTGTCATTTGATTATTTTTTCGATTTGGTCATTTGATGATTAAGAGCGCTTTGCTATTTCAATCAACAATTCAATAAATTATTCGAGCCAGGAAGTTTTGTACGTGTTATCTGAAATATCCAGTGCGGCTTGCGTCAGTTTTAAGGGTCGAAATGTATCCACCATCACCGCAAGTTCGCCAGTTTCTTTTTGACCAATACTTCTTTCGTACGCACCGGGATGCGGTCCATGCGGAATTCCTCCCGGGTGCAATGAAATGAATCCCTTGTCGACATGATTGCGGCTCATGAAATCACCATCGACATAGTATAGCACTTCGTCACTGTCAATGTTGCTGTGGTTGTACGGCGAGGGAATACTCTTCGGATGATAGTCATACAGTCTTGGACAGAATGAACAAACTACAAAATTGTGCGCTTCAAATGTTTGATGCACCGGCGGTGGTTGATGCACTCTTCCCGTGATCGGTTCGAAATCATGAATGGAGAATGCATAAGGGTAATTGTATCCATCCCAGCCAATCACGTCAAATGGATGTGAAGCATAAACCACTTCATGCATCACATTTTCTTTTCTGATTTTGATGATGAATTCTCCTTTCTCGTCGTGCGTTTCAAGATGCGACGGTTTTCTGATGTCGCGCTCACAATACGGTGAATGTTCAAGGAGCTGTCCAAATTCATTGCGATATCTTTTCGGAGTGAGAATCGGTGAAAAAGATTCAACAATGAACAAGCGATTGTCAGGTGTGTCAAACGAAATCTGATAGATCATTCCACGCGGAATCACCAAATAATCGCCATATGCAAAATCTATGTTGCCAACAAGTGTTCTGAGTTTCCCTGTTCCCTTATGAATGAAGATCATTTCATCTGCATCCGCATTTTTATAGAAGTAGTCTGTTGTGCTTTTTTGCGGCGCTGCCAAAGCTATGTTGAGGTCGTTATTGAAGAGGACATGGACACGACTTTTAAGGAAATCGTCCGTTGGTTTTACGTTCCATCCCTCCAACATCCTGGGTGAAATGTTTTTGTCCACCGCAGCTTTCGGAGCAACATCTTCGTCGCCATTTACCCTCACAATCATTGTAGGACGATGCACGTGATAAAGCAGCGAGCTCATTCCATGAAAGCCTTCCGTCCCGAATAACTGTTCATAATAAATGCCGCCATTCGGCTTTTCATGAATGGTGTGTCGCTTGTGCGGAATGCTTCCGAGTTGATGGTAAATGGGCATTTAACGTTGGTTTGAGCGCAAATTTAGACTTTTATGTTCTTTGGATTCGCAAATCAGTGATGTGATTTTGCTCATGACAAATTGAATGAAGAACAAATCTTTTGTTTTGAAATGAAAGCGATCAACGTTGATGACTTAACGCTTCCTTGACGCACTGAATTTTGGAGGCTCGATGGCTTCTAAAACACCAAATGCTTTTGGATAGTGCTTGCGAATTGCTTCAAGATTCTTTTCCATTTCCATGCGACTCATGAAGTCGCCTACCAACAGCGCTTGCTCGGGAACGATCTGCTTGGAATAAATGGAATAGGGTAATCCAAGCGCAAGAAATTTGTTGCGTTCCGCCTTTACCTGTTCAACCGATCCAAGAAATATCTGCACTCTATATCCTTTGATGTCTTTGAATTTGCGACTGTTCCTTTCCAGTTGAATGACTGCTGAATCCGCTTTCACATCAATCTTTCCTGGCAGCATTGAATATGCATTCATGCCCGATGTATCTGTGTCTTGTGTTGTAGGCTCGGCTGAAGATTGATTCTTATCCAATCTACCTAGGATCACTTTGAGTGAATCATTTTGTCCATAAATCGGGCAGAGACTCGCAAGCAACACCAGCGACATCACAAGCCGTTGTAGTATGTAGGTTATTGATTTCACGGGAGGCAAAACTATCAAAGTCTGTTGACAATTTTGTTTTCAGTTAAAAAGCGTGCCTGCAATCAAAGCAGTGAAAAGGCATTCTCCTGTGAAGCCAATCGATTAAGTCAATGCTTATTTAGAAACGTTTTAAATTGTTAACAATCTTTTTGTCACACTAATGTCTAAGGTCACGGGCGTATAAATTTGCCGCGCGTTTAAATCTGCCTATGTGCACAAAACATCAGTAATGAAGCGGCTTTCACGAAGTATTAGCAGCAAAATATCAGTCTCTTTTTCACTCGTAATGTTACTCACGTTCAATGCCTTCGCGGGCATTTTCGAGGGTGGCGACGCCTCAAAAGGAGAATTGCTCTTTAAAGCGAATTGTGCCTCCTGTCACAGAACAACAGAAGAAGTCCTGGCTGCACCGGGCCTTAAAGATATTGATGTGCGATGGAAAGGCAAGGATGCCCTGCTCATCAAATGGATCCAGAATCCACAAGCCGCCGCCGCAAGTGGTGACGCATACATCAAAGGAATCGTTGAGAAGTATGTTCCAACTTTCGGTTGGATGCAGAATCAATCTGTTTCCGAGGCTGATGTTAAAGACATCCTAGCTTATGTGAAGATTGCTGCTCCTCCTGCTCCTCCAGGTGGTGATGTGAACAAATGCCTTACGCTGGATGAGATCAAAAGCGCCAAAGCAGCCAATGAGGAAAGCGACGGAACCATTTGGTTTATCATCATCGGTGTGATGCTGGCGATAGTTGCTGTTACTGCTGCAAACATTTCACGCTCACTCAAAAGTGCCATCAACGAAAGAGAAGGTCTTGCCCCGCTGGCGGATGTTTCTTATTGGGGCGCTGCAAAATCCTGGATGTGGAGAAACAAAAAGTTTGTTTCAGTCATCTGCTTGTTCCTCGTTTGCTATTTCACAGTGGTTGGTTATAAATCACTCATGGACATTGGTGTTTATGATGGATACACGCCGGAACAACCGATTTGGTTTTCACATGCCATCCACAATTGTCAAAACGAAATCGATTGTCAATACTGTCACAGCTCTGCTTCTAAGTCCAAGCATGCCGGCATTCCTTCAATGAATGTTTGTATGAATTGCCACAAGGGAATCAAAAAAGGAGCTATCACCGGAGAAAAGGAAATTTCCAAGATATATGCGGCAATAGGATTTGATCCTGCTACTGGCACATACATCGATGGATACGAGCAGAAGCCTGTTGTCTGGAACAAGGTGAACAACCTTCCCGATCACGTTACTTTCAATCACTCAGCTCACGTGAGTATCGCCAAGATTGATTGCAAAAACTGTCACGGTCCGCAACAGATGTACACTGTAGGTCACGTTCCAACCGCCGATGAAATCAATAATCAGGAAGGCGTTGAAGGTTTGGTGAAACTCGAGAAGCGTCCCTTCACTATGGGATGGTGTCTTGAGTGTCACAATAAGAAAGAGATCGACCTCAACAGCAGTGAATACTACCAGGAAATGCACGAGCGCTTTAAAGCGTCTGCTCTCGGTCAACGCACATTGCGCGACATCATGGAAGACGGCAAAGCAACTGTGCGCGAAATGGGCGGATGGGAATGCGGAAAATGCCACTATTAAGATATTTATTCATTAAGAAAACACGGACTAACCTCCATGGCTAATAACAAAAAATACTGGACGAGCCTCGATGAACTGCAGAATACTGCTGCTTCTCAGGACGCGATGACCAATGAGTTCACGCGTTCAAATGGTTCCGGAAATCAATCGGTGGAAGAATTTTTGTCGGACGATCAACTCGGCGAAACAAACACCGGCAGAAGAGATTTCCTCAAATTCATGGGATTCAGTCTCGCTGCAGCAACGCTTGCCGCATGCGAAACTCCCGTAGTGAAGTCTATTCCATACGTGATAAAGCCGGAAGAGATCACTCCTGGCGTTGCGAATTTTTACGCGTCTACTTATTACGATGGAAACGACTACGGAAACCTGCTCGTTAAAAGCAGAGAAGGTCGTCCGATTTTCATCAAAAGCAATAAGGAATTTGGTATCAGCAAGGGTGCATTGAATTCGAGAATGAATGCCTCTGTGCTTGGTTTATATGATAGCTCAAGGTTGAAAGATCCAAAAAAGGGTGGTGCAGATATCGAATGGACATCTTTGGACAGTGAAATCAAAACGGCACTCTCGACTTCAACAAATATCCGCATCGTTTCAAACACCATCGTTTCTCCAAGTACTCAACGTGCGATCAACGAGTTCAGCACGAAGTATGCGGGTAAAGTGAAACACATACAATACGATACCGTTTCTTATTCAGGTCTCTCAAAAGCAAATGGAGGGGTTACTCCAGCGTATGATTTTAGCAAGGCAAAAACGATCGTTAGTATTGCTGCGGATTTTCTGGGAACGTGGCTCACCGCGCCGACATTCACCTCTCAATACGCTGAAACTCGCCGTCCTGAAAACGCATGGATGAGCAAGCACTATCAGTTTGAAAGCACCATGTCACTCACAGGATCGAACAGCGACGTTCGCACTACCGTGAAACCTTCTCAGGAAGGAATGGTGGCTGCGGCTTTGTATGCTGCTGTTAGCGGTGGTTCACCAATCACTGTTGAAGGTGCAGATGCTGCTATCATCAGCGCAGCATCAGATTTGAAAGCATCACGCGGTGAATCGATCGTCGTTGCCGGAAGCAATGATCCGCAGATTCAAACCATTGTTGCTGCCATCAATCAATATCTAGGAAATACGGGCGCCACTATCAACGTGCGCTCAGGCATCAATATGTTCAATGGAAGCGATGAGCAAATGAGTCAACTCGTCGATGAGATGAACAACGGAACAGTGGACGCATTGATCGTTTATGGATGTAATCCAGCGTACTCATGGGTGGATACAGATAAGTTTCTCGCCGGTCTTCAGAAAGTGAAGACTTCTGTGTCGTTCAGTCTTTTTGCAGATGAAACAGCAAGCCGTTGCACATACATGGCACCCGATCATCACTACCTCGAGTCGTGGAATGATTACACACCAATGAGCGGTCGCACTGATATTTGTCAGCCGATCATCAGCCCTCTTTACAAATCCCGTTATGCACAGGAGAGTTTGCTTGTGTGGGCTGACAACACTACCAACTATTATGATTATGTGCGTCTGACCAGCAACGGTGGCTACAACCCATCGATGATGAAGACGGATGCAAACTGGAATATGGCCGTTCACAACGGTACTTTTGGAAGCACCGCAGTAGCTGCTGCTCCGCTTTTGACTGGCGCTACTGTACCTACTGCACCTGCCGCAATTACCGCTGCCACGCCATCCGCTCCAAATGTGAGTGAGGCTATCGGCTATGTGCGCAGCATGAAGTCAGGTGACTGGGAACTTTCTCTATATCAGAAAGTAACGATGGGCGCTGGTAATCACGCCAACAATGCTTTGCTTCATGAGACACCTGATCCAATCACCAAGGTGACCTGGGACAATTACGTCACTATGAACGCGACGGATATGAAGGAGATGGGATTGGAGACAGCCATCGGTCAGTGCGATTGCGCTTCTTTGGTAACAGTCAATGTGAATGGCAAGAGCATCACACTTCCAGCTTTCCCAACTCCCGGACAAAAAAGAAAAACCATCGGTATCGCTCTCGGCTATGGCCGCGGTGCCGGGAACGAAGAAATAGGAAAGGCTGCTTTCCAGACCGGACGTAAAGGTGTTCACCTTACTGAAAAAGTTGGATCGGCAGAACAAAAAACAACTGTAGGTAGAAACGCCTATCCGTTGACTTCGCTTGCGGCAGGTCACGTGAGTTACATTTCGAATAATGTAACAATCACTCCTGCTCCGGGCTCGTATGCTATTGCAACTACCCAGATGCAGAACACTGTAATGGGGCGCGATTCTGTTGTGAAGGAGACTATCATTTCAACTTTCCTGAAAGAAAAGGGAAAGAGGAAAGGAGAAGCTTCATACAACATGATGGTGTCTTTACCCATTCACGCTGACGTTAACGGCGATGGAAAAATAGATGTCAACGATCGTCAGAGCATCAAGGAAATGGATCTCTGGAGAGCCCATCCGGTAGAGGGCGTAGGTCATCGTTGGGGATTGACTATCGATTTGAATTCATGTATTGGTTGCAGCGCTTGTATCACTGCGTGCCACACTGAAAATAACGTTCCGGTAGTTGGAAAGGATGAGGTACTTCGTCACCGTGATATGCACTGGTTGCGTATCGACAGGTATTTCTCTTCGGAGCATGCTACTCTAAAGGAAACAAAAGAAGCAAACCATGTAGGTACAATCGGTGCTTACCGTTTAATGGAAGATCCGGAGGAGAATCCTAAGACAGTTCACATGCCGATGATGTGTCAGCATTGCAACCACGCTCCTTGTGAAACGGTTTGTCCGGTGGCTGCAACGGTTCACAGCAATGAAGGATTGAATAACATGGCTTATAACCGCTGTATCGGTACTCGTTACTGCGCGAATAACTGTCCATATAAAGTAAGAAGATTCAACTGGTTCAATTATGTGACCAATGATAAGTTCGCCATGGTGAATCCTGCTCAAGACGATACTTTGCGCATGGTGTTGAATCCGGACGTAACTGTTCGTACGCGTGGTGTCATGGAAAAATGCAGCATGTGTCAGCAGAGAATTCAAGGTGGAAAAACGGAAGCCAAGAAGAATGGCACCAAGGTGACAGACGGAATGATTCAGACCGCCTGTGCTGAAGCTTGTCCCACAAACGCTATTGTATTCGGTGATCTCAACGACAATGGTTCACAGAATGCGCAACGCGCTCAAAATGTTCGCTCATACCACGCTCTCGAAGAAGTGGGCATTCAGCCGAATGTTTTCTATATGACCAAAGTGAGGAATATTGAAGAAACCCAAGCCTGATAATTACAAATCAACGAGATGTTCAAAGAATCAAACATAAGAAAGCCACTGATCCTCGGGCATAAGACCTATCATGATATCACGCAGGATATTGTCGGACCTATTGAAGGTGATGCACCGAAGCAATGGAAAATAGCTTTCACCATTGCTTTGATTGTGGCCCTTTATGGCGTTGGCTGTATCATGTACCTGGTAGGTGTAGGTATCGGATCATGGGGATTGAATAAAACGGTAGGTTGGGCATGGGACATTACCAACTTCGTTTGGTGGGTCGGTATTGGTCATGCCGGTACTCTTATTTCGGCTGTACTTTTATTGTTCCGCCAACGCTGGCGCATGGCGATCAATCGCTCTGCTGAAGCGATGACGATTTTCGCGGTAATCATGGCGGCCATCTTCCCTGTATTTCACATGGGCCGCGTTTGGATGGCTTACTGGACTCTTCCATTGCCAAACCAATTTGGTTCTTTGTGGCCTAATTTCAACTCGGCATTGATGTGGGACGTATTCGCGATCTCAACATATTTCACCGTATCGCTTGTATTCTGGTATATCGGACTTATTCCTGACTTCGCAACTATTCGCGATCGTCTGACCAAGCCTCGTGCGAAGAAAATCTATAGCATTTTGAGTTTCGGCTGGTCAGGACGTGCAAAGCACTGGACACGTTTTGAAGAAGTTTCTCTGGTACTTGCCGGTATTGCAACTCCTCTCGTATTCTCTGTACACTCTATTGTATCCATGGACTTTGCTACGTCAATCATTCCCGGTTGGCACGCCACAATCTTTCCTCCGTACTTCGTTTCGGGAGCGGTATTCTCTGGATTTGCAATGGTGCAAACGCTGTTGCTCATCATGCGCAAAACCATGAAACTGGAAGCGTACATCCATTTGAAACACATTGAGTACATGAACATTGTAATCATTGTTACAGGCTCTATCGTTGGTGTAGCTTACCTCACGGAGCTTTTCATTTCTGATTACTCGGGTGTTCAATATGAATCATACGCATTCATCAACCGTTTTTCAGGTCCATTGTCTTGGGCATATTGGTGTATGATGACGTGCAATGTTATTTCTCCACAACTTTTCTGGTTCAAAAAATTAAGAACAAATCTGGGATTCACTTTCTTCATGTCGATCATCATCAACATCGGTATGTGGTTCGAGCGTTTTGTAATCATCGTGACTTCTATTCACCGAGATTTCATTCCTGCTGCATGGGGTGAGTTCAAAGCTTCTACCATTGATATTGGAATGTTCATCGGAACCATTGGAATTTTCTTCACGCTGTTCCTTCTTTTCGCCCGCTACTTCCCTGTGTTGGCGTTGAATGAGCTGAAGTCCATCCTGAAAGTTTCAGGTGAAAGCTACAAAAAGGAAGACAAGCATTAAGCAACAATAACCGAAAGGAAATTATGGCAAACAAAGTTTATCACGTGATGTACGACGACGATCTGAAGCTTTTGGAAGCAGCGCGTACACTCGTTTCTAAAGGTCTGCATGTGAAGGATGTGTTTTCACCATTCCCGATTCACGGTTTGGATCCGGTGATCGGAGTGAAGCGCACGCGCCTGGCCATTTGCTCTTTCATGTATGCATGTACGGGCACCATACTTTCGATCCTCGGAACATGGTATTTCATGGTGAGCGATTGGGACTGGAATATTGGGGGAAAGCCCAATTTCACATGGATCGAAAATGCTCCGGCATTCGTTCCTGTCATGTTCGAATTTTCAGTATTCTGTGGAGCACATGGAATGGCACTGACCTATTTATTGCGCAACGGAACACTTCCGGGAATGCCGGCAACAAATCCGGATCCACGCACAACAGACGACAAATTCGTGATGGAAATCACAACAGAAGAAAATTTTCAGTCGCCACAAGACATTGAAGCAATGATCCGTGCAACTGATGTGTATGAACTTAGCATAAAAGACTATTGAGATGATGATGCGTGAATCATACCTATTCGGAGCTGTTTGTCTGGCTATGCTGGCATTGGCTTCTTGTAAAGAAGACCCAAATTCTCCTGGTGTGGAGTATATGCCTGATATGTACCGCTCTCCGGCTTTGGAGGCATACATTGATTACGGCACCAGCAAAACAATGGACTGGACGCAGAATCAAAAGGATGCTGCAGGTGTTGTGATGGTGCAATCACTCAAGCCTGTGGACGGCACGATCCAATACACGAAGGCTGATATGGCCATGTATGTGATGCCTTATCCTCTCACCAATACTCCCGAAGATTATGAGAAGGCAGCAACGATGATTCACAGTCCGATGACTGCGACAAAGAAGAACATTATGCGTGGTAAAGAAATTTATGCGCTGATGTGTACGCATTGCCATGGTGAAGCAGGTCATGGTGATGGAGCCATTTCCAAGAATGGTCACATACAAGGGATTCCGGATTATGCTGTAAAGCTGAAAGAACTCGAGGAAGGTAAAATGTATCACACGCTTACTTATGGCAAAGGTTTGATGGGACAGCATGCTTCACAGTTGAACCAAATGGAAAGATGGCAAGTGATCGAGTATGTGAAACTCCTTCAGAAGGGAATCGCAGAACCTGAATTCGATGCCAGCGACTCACTGAAATTGCCTGCACCGGAACCGGCTGCCACGAAATAAAATATTTAGAATAACAAAACTGCCCGAATCATCAATATGGCACACGATAAACTTCATTTTCAGATTCCATCACGAACCAAATCATGGTCTATGGCCTTGATGATAATTGGCGTTATTGCAGCCATTGCTGGATGGATGTTTGACAAAACAGATCATCACACATACTGGTGGGGAAATTTGCTTATCTGCGGATTTTTCTTCTTTGCCATTTCGCTTGGCGCCATGTTTTTTTATGCATTGCAATATGCGGCAGAGGTGGCTTGGACGGCACAGCTGAAGAGAGTTTTCGAAGCAATGTTTTCGTTTCTCCCTTATGGATTTGCCATCATCTTTATCATACTAATGGCAGGTCAATTCAATGTGCATCACTTGTATCATTGGATGGATCGCGATATTATTGATCCCAACAGTCCTGCTTATGATGTGATCATCGCCGGAAAAATGCCTTTCCTTTCTTCTTGGTTCTTCTGGTTGAGATTTTTTATCTATGCAACTGTTTTTCTGGTGTTCGGATTCCTGTTCAGAAAATGGTCGGTATTGGAAGATGAAGCACCAAGTCTTACGCTTCACTTGAAACAATACAGAAGAGGCGCTTTGTTCCTCGTATTCTTTGCTGTATTTTCTTCTACCATCGCATGGGATTGGTTAATGAGCATCGATACGCACTGGTATTCTACCATGTATGGCTGGTATATATTCTCAGGAATGTGGGTGACCACCATGATCTTTGCCACACTTTTCATTGTTTGGCTGAAGGGTCAGGGATACCTCACCAAGGTGAACGATTCGCACATTCATGATATGGGTAAATGGGTATTTGCCATCAGTATGTTATGGAGCTATTTGTGGTTCTGCCAATACATGTTGATCTGGTATTCAAACATTCCCGATGAAGTTACTTATTTCAAGGAACGTTATGATCACTATATGACTGGTATGTGGGCGATTTTCTTCTGCAATTTCGCCATTCCGTTTTATGTATTGATCGCACGTGATGCTAAGCGCAATATCAAGTTGTTGACACGTGTTGGCGTAATCATTTTCATCACTCACTTCCTCGATCTGTATATGGCCGTTGTGCCCGGTACTGTTCATGGTCACCTCGAGTGGGGTATTGGAGAAAATGTGAATCACATCACTTTCGCATGGTGGTTTGAAATTGGAATGTTCCTCGGTTTCCTTGGATTATTTATTACAGTTGTGTTGCGCACACTTAGCAAGGCGAGGCTGATTCCTATCAATCACCCTTACCTCAACGAAAGTGAGAATCACAACATTTGAGAAATTGAGATTACAGCGAATTGGAGTAAACAAGTAAAGAGAAATGAAACTTCTGATAATACTGGTTATCGTTTTGGCAATCATCGCGATTGTTCAACTTACAAAGGTGTACGAATTCACGCGGGTGCTGCGCAAAACAAGAGAGGAAGAAATCACTCCGGCGGACAACAAATTACAAGCAAACCTGATGCTTGTTTGGATGATCATTTTCTTCATCGGCGTGGCGGTATTGTATGTGCGCTATGGAGATTATTTGCCTGAACCAGCTTCGGAGCATGGCAAAGACATTGATTGGCTGATGAGTGTCAATCTGTGGATGATCACCATCATGTTCTTCATCACCAATGCCATGTTGTTTTTGGTGTGTTGGAAATACTACTATCGCAAAGACCGCAAAGCACGATTCTTTGTCCACGACAATAGATTGGAAATGATCTGGACATTGATCCCGGGCGTTGCTATGGCATTCATCATCGTCTTCGGCTTGATCACATGGAATAAAATAACGGGTCCTGCATCTGATGATGCATTGCGCATTGAACTTTACTCGAAGCAATTCGACTGGACCGCTCGCTATCCTGGAGATAACGGTGACTTCGGAACATCGAATTACAACCTCATCAGCAACGACAATGCGATGGGAATAGTCACTAAGGAAAAGATGACGGCGAAGCTTGCTGAGATTGACGCTGAAATCGTAGGTATCGAAAACAAAATTTCGGAAAACAAAAAAATGCCGGTGATGCCTAAAACCTATATTGAATCTCTTCAAGACAAGATTTATAGACTCGAGAGGCACAAGCAGCGGATTCTTGATCTAAATGAATCAAAGACAGCTGGTGGACTGAGCGATTGGGAATCGGGTGTGGACGATAAGATTGTGAAAGGTGAAATGCATATTCCGGTGGGCAAAGAGATCGAGTTTATTTTCAAATCACAAGACGTGATTCACTCTGCCTACATGCCACACTTTCGCGCGCAGATGAACACCGTGCCGGGAGTTCCTACCAGGTTTAAAATGATTCCAACCATTACCACCAAAGAAATGCGTGCGAAACTTGGCAAAGAGAATTTCGACTATATCCTTCTTTGCAATAAAATATGTGGCGCAGCTCACTTCAATATGCAGATGAAAATTGTGGTGGATTCACCTGAAGTTTATGAGGCATGGTTGAGAAATCAAAAGCGTTTTATCCCTGATGCAGAACCAGAGAAGACCGTTGCAGGGCAGCCAGTACTTGACACTGCTGCGGTCAATCCGATAGCACCGGTTGATGAGAACAAAGTCAATAGTATGACTCATTAATTAGGTAGAATTTTTCAGAAAAAGAACAATGAGCACAGAAAATACAAATCACGATCACGGACAAGACAGCGGACATGGACATGACCACGCTCATGCATACCATGCGCCAGAATCATGGGTATCGAAGTATATCTTCTCGCAGGATCATAAGATGATTTCGAAGCAATTTTTGATTACAGCCATTTTTATGGGTGTTATCGCTGTTGCACTTTCCCTTTTCTTCCGTCTTCAACTCGGTTGGCCTGGCGAGAAATTTCAGATTCTGAATTTCTTCCTTGGCGACAAGTGGGCTCCTGAAGGAAGTCTTGACAGAAACGCATACCTCGCTATTGTCACCATTCACGGTACCATCATGGTATTCTTTGTATTGACAGGCGGACTCTCTGGAACTTTCGCGAATCTTTTGATTCCACTACAAGTGGGTGCACGCGATATGGCGAGCGGATTTTTGAATATGCTTTCCTATTGGGCATTTGCGATCTCAAGTGTGATCATGGTGTGTTCGCTCTTCGTTGAAGGTGGTGCCGCAAGCGCCGGGTGGACAGTGTATCCGCCTCTTTCAGCGCTGCCACAGGCCATGCCGGGTTCCGGTATGGGTATGACGCTTTGGCTCATCTCCATGATTTTCTTCATTGCATCTTCTCTTCTCGGTGGTCTGAACTATATCGTTACCATCATCAACCTTCGTACGAAGGGGATGAGCATGACAAGAATGCCTTTGACCATGTGGGCGATCCTTGTGACTGCAATTCTTGGTGTACTCTCGTTCCCAGTGCTTGTGTCTGCGGCTGTTCTTCTTCTCATGGACAGAAGCTTCGGTACTGCATTTTATTTGTCCGACATTTTTATTCAAGGTGAAGCGCTTGATGTTACCGGTGGTTCCCCGATTCTGTTCCAGCACTTGTTCTGGTTCCTCGGTCACCCTGAAGTTTACATCGTACTTCTGCCGGCTCTGGGAATTTCTTCTGAGATCATTGCCACGAATTCGCGCAAGCCAATCTTCGGATACAAGGCCATGGTGGCATCTATCCTCGCTATCGGTTTCTTGTCGTTCATCGTATGGGGTCACCACATGTTTATCACAGGTATGAATCCATTCCTTGGTTCTGTATTCGTGGTTACGACATTGTTGATTGCTATTCCATCCGCTGTAAAAGCATTCAACTACATCACAACCATGTATCAGGGAAATATCCGTTTTACTCCGGCGATGTTGTTCTCCATTGGATTGGTTTCAACATTCATTACTGGTGGTCTTACAGGTATTATCCTCGCTGACTCTGCACTCGATGTGAATGTCCACGATACTTATTTCGTCGTCGCCCACTTCCATATCGTAATGGGTATGTCGGCCATCTTTGGAATGTTCGGTGGTATCTATCACTGGTTCCCGAAAATGTTTGGACGCATGATGAATATGAAACTCGGATACACACATTTCTGGATCACATTGGTTTGTGCATACGGTGTATTCTTCCCAATGCACTTCATCGGTATGGCGGGTGCGCCAAGAAGGTATTACGACTATTCTGAATTTGAATTCCTCCAATGGGTGATGGATCTGAATCCAATGATCTCGATATTCGCACTTGTTGGTGGCGCTGCACAATTGTTGTTCCTCTTTAATTTCTTCCACAGCATTTTCTACGGACAGCCATCTACACAAAATCCATGGGGATCGAACACTCTAGAATGGACCACACCGGTGAAGCATATGCACGGCAACTGGCCAGGAGCAATTCCTGAAGTTCACCGTTGGGCGTATGACTACAGCAATCCTGATCACGAAGAAGATTTCGTACCTCAGGTTGTACCGTTGAAGCCCGGTGAAATAGGGCATTGATCTTTGTGCAAAACGATATTGCTATACTTGGCTGTCAGAAGTGGCAGCCATTTTTTTTGCAAGTATTCAGGGTTCAATTATCAAGTATTCAGGGTTCAATTCTTAAGTGTAAGAATCAACAAGGGATGGATTCTTTGTGAAATAAGTAACACTCGTAGGAAAGATGAATAGCCAATTCTTCATGTAAAAAATTTGTCACATCCATCATCTTGGATTAGGGTCATTTAGGCGAATAATTTTTCAAGTCTGAAAAGGAAAAATTTGACATCCGTGTGTGCTACTGTATACTTTCTGTACCACCTTTTACCACTGTATGATTTCTCAAACATTGGCCCGTTTTAGAAATTACATTGGTATAAGTTGACCACCTGATTCCGGCTCAAGCCATGCATCTTCGATTTTCCTCGTCTTCGGCAAAATGAACTATTGCGATTCGTAAAACAAGTTTTTAGAAGTGTCCATTACCAAAAATCAAAATCACTCAACTCAATAGAATGAAAAGTGCGAGAATAAGAAGCAATAGCAGAATGAAGAAATGGCACCCTCACTTTTTAAATCACTCCTCCTTCACAAAAAACATTTGCTCTGCGTGAAGGCCGTTGCCTGTGACGAGCACGATATATTTTCCCGCGGGGCAATCGGGATTGACAAAATCGAAGGGATGATCACCAACAGTCAGTATGGCTTTCTGCGTTGAGACCAAGCACTCTTCTGTAAAAACTGTGATCTCCAGGTCTTGTTCGGATGCGCAGCGCACAAGGAATTTTATTTCTTCCTTTCCGGTAAGGTGGATTTTATCCATTATTACCTGCACAACCTGTGCGTGAATTTCCACAACGGAAGTGATCAGAAAAATGAAGAGGACTGCGAGCGTTTTCATACGAACAAATGTGGTAAGATAACTCTTCACTATTCACCATTTGCTTGAGAACTTTTTACACGATTGACCTTGAACACCAACTTTTCGCTTCTGCCTTTTTTGAAAACATTGCGCACCGGTACTTTGCCTTTGCGCAATGCCCGTTGCTCTTCCAATGGCAGTTGTACGATGCTCTTACACTCCTCTGAGCAACAATTCAAATATTCGTCGCGGCATTTTTCACATTGAATGAAAAGAATATGACACGCTTCGTTGACGCAATTGGTGTGGTGATCATACGGTTCACCGCATTGATGACATTGCGCGATGACATCGTCAGAAATCCGCTCTGCCAGTCGCTCATCGAAGACGAAATTGACGCCGACAAATTTGTTCTCTAGTCCTTGTTTGCGAACATCGTGCGCGTATTTGATGATGCCACCTTCCAGTTGATGCACATGTTCAAATCCCTTGTGCTTAAGATATGCGGATGCTTTTTCACATCGAATGCCTCCTGTGCAATACATCACAATGTTCTTGTCGTTTTTGCCCTCGAGCATTTTTTCCACCACGGCAATTTCTTCGCGAAAAGTGTCAACGTCAGGAAGTATGGCATTTTTGAAATGACCGACTTCGCTTTCGTAGTGATTGCGCATATCAATGAGAATTGTGTCGTCTTTCGCCGTTAGCCGGTTGAAAGCCTCAGCGTCGAGGTGCATTCCTGTGTTAGAAGAATCGAAGGTGGGATCTTCAATGCCGTCCGCAACGATTTTGTCGCGCAGTTTTAGCTTCAGTTTGAAGAAGGATTTTCCCTCATCCTGTACGGCCGTATTCAGTCGCACACCATCAAGGAAGGAAATACTGAACAAGTGATCGCGAAATGCTTCAAAACCATTTTCCGGAACACTGATCTGTGCATTGATACCCTCGCGTGATATGTAAGTTCGGCCAAGCACGCCCAACGCCTCCCAATGAATGAAGAGGTAATCTCGAAATAGTTGGGGATTGCCAATGTGATGGTATTTATAAAAGGAGACAGTGAGGCGTCTTTCGGGACTCTGCAGGATGAGGTCCTTCAATACGCGTCTGTCAACTGTGTTGTAGAGTTTCTTCATCTGTACAAGTGAATATACTTTCAAATCTTTTGATAGAAAATTCAAAATGGGCTATGTGCGATAACATTGAATTTTCTATTGATCAGATTTGCTCATCCCGCGCACAATGCAAGATTCTACGCGCGATGAGCCTCTCAACTGTCGGTGACAACAGTGAATTTTTGCGGTCGCGAAGATAGTTGACACCTTTTGAATATTGCGGAGATACTGACGAACCTCAGCCCAGTGCCAATTCATTAATGGTTTTTTAACGATGACCGGGGCAATAACGCCTAAACCACTGAGTTTCTATGAAATCTGACACAAATTTTTCCTCTACGTTTTTTCGACGTTCGGATGGTTGAAAAAAAAGATTCGGTTAATTCGTCAACTTTCGAAAAAAAAATTTATATTCGAGTTCGTTTTGAAATAAAACCAGTTTTAAAACCCTTTTTGAAACCATGTTAGAAATGTGTAAGGAAGTACTGACCAAGGTCAGTTTTGATCGTCTCCTCTTCCGCAAAGAACTTCAGAAGGCGATACGTTGGATTACAGGGGATGACCTCGATAGACTCCGACGGTGGTGTTTAGACCAATATGGAACATTGTATCATGACATTATCATATCATCGTTTAGACCGGTGATGTGAAGCAAAAAAAGAAAAGGCCACTTTATATAAAGTGGCCTTTTCTTTTTATGATATTGAGAGTGCGCAATGTCTTTTAGAAGTGTGCATAGCACACTCCCCATAACCACGTATCTATTCAAAAATAACTTTCTGCACCGCCATTTGCCCGTCCTTCTTGATCACAAGATTGTAAAGGCCGGCTGCTTGATCGGGAATATTGATATTCTGACGGCCCGCATTTGCCATGCCGCGGAATACGACATCGCACAACTGTCCGGTGCTATTGTACAATTCAACGGTGATCAACTCGCTATTCACCTGTCCTAGTTCAAGCGTCATATTTCCCGAAGAAGGGTTAGGATAAACATTGAAAAGGAAAACAGGTTTTGCCTCGTGCACACTGATTGTAGGTCCGGATGCATAGATGTTGATGTCGTCGAGATAGAAATTATTTCCCCCAAGACCGGTGAATTCAAACTTGACGCGGAAACGATCGTTGTACCAATCCGTATTGTTCAACAGGATCACCTCACTTTCCCAATCCGTGATTGATGCAGGTGTAAATTGAGAATCCGTGCCTGTTGCCGTAGGAAGATTGGTGGTCCCCTTTCTCAATTTTCGCACAATCCAGGTGTTGCCGCAATCTCCTGATACGCTGATACGAAATTGATCATCGGTGATGGTCGCTTTATTGGCATATGCCCACGTGTATCCGAGATAAATGCTGTCCGCACCGGTCATATCGAATGTCGCCGTATACAATTGATCTGCGTTGCCTGCTTCTACGTTGAAGTTGCGAATCTTCAATGATTTGATACCACTGTATTGTGCTGAAGGCGTAATTTCCCATGTCTCATCTGCGTCAGGATTGAATCCAAGCCAGTTTGAATTTGGCCAGGCACCTTCAAATCCCTCCACCAATGGAGGAGCAATCATTCCGTTGTCGAATATGGTGATATAGGAATTGATGGTGGTGTTCAGTTGTCCGGTGCCGTTGCCAACAACTAGAGCAATGGTGAAGACACCGGGTATTTCATAGACATGTGTTGGATTTTTGTGAATGAGTGGATCTGTTCCACTCAAGGTCGTTCCATCACCAAAATCCCAACTCCATATGCTAATGCCATTATAAGAATGATCACTAAACTGAATGGTTTCGCCCATGCATGCTGACTGTTTGTCGGTAGAGAATTGAGCAAGACAAAGCGGAGGATTGATCACGCCGGTGGCGATAAGATTGGTATTCGTCCAAAGTTGATTGCGCTGCGCGGTGCTTGATGTCAGCGCTGCGCGCATCCTTGTGCTCTGACCTTCGGTAAACATTTTTGAGCAATAGGAATATTCCATGTAGTTCTGAACATTGTCAACTACGCTACCACAGGACGCGCCAGATAACTGGCAACTGGTATAGCCTATGGTGTTGGGCGTATCGGTAACACTGTCGTCCTGATCGCAGTTGACGATATCGCCCGGCGTATTGCCGTTGCCCCAGGTGTGTTTGAGATTGAGCCAATGCCCTACCTCATGCGTCAGTGTGCGCGAGCGACTGACACTTCCGGTACCCATTGAGCCTACGTAATTGCTTCTGATCACGATGCCATCTTCTGCGGCTGCCCATGCACTGGCAACACTCGAGGGAAAATTTGAAAATCCCGCCGTGTTGTCACCGATCGTATTGCATACCCAGATGTTCAGATATTTGTTCCTTGGCCAATAGCTCAAGGCTTTCATATCGGAGTTGAATCCATCGAAGGTGAGTTCACTCGAAATTCGATTGATACCATTGTGACAAGCTCCGTTGGGATCCCTAGTGGCCAGACTGAATTCTATTTCACAATCCGCAGCAATGTCAACAAAAGCAGCAACGATTCCAGAAGTATCGGCATTTTGTTTTCTAAAATCAGC
>JAYTMF010000069.1:0-2560 GCA_043728755.1 Flavobacteriales bacterium | reverse complement strand
ATCTATCGGTCTATTACCTCTCAGAGCAATTCGGCAATTCCAACATCGTCAAAAAGAATCTTACCACCAACAGCATTACTCAGATCAGCTCGCTCAGCGATCATCCTGTTCGACATCTTACTTCGAGTCGCAACGGCACGTTGTGTTTCTCCTACAATGGTGAATTGTACACCATGAGTGAAGGTAGCACGCCATCAAAAGTGGGCATTCGGATTGTTTCTGACAACAGATACAACACTGAAAAAATTCTTCCGGTAGGCGAAATATCTGAGATGGATGTTTCATCCAATGGAAAAGAAATCGCTTTCATTTTTCATGGGGAAGTATTCGTAGCATCCACCGCTGAAGGAACAACCAAACGCATTACTAATACACCCGAGCAAGAGCGCTCAGTGGAATTTAGCCCTGATGGTCGATCGATAGTGTATGCTTCGGAAAGGAACAATTCGTGGAATATTTACAAGTCATCTATTCTACGTAAAGACGAACATTATTTTTTTCAATCTACACTTCTCAAAGAAGACTCTGTGGTGGTGACAGCGAATGAAACATTTCAACCCCACTGGTCACCGGATGGAAAGGAGATCGCTTTTCTTGAGGAACGAACCTCGCTGAAAGTGATCAACCTTGAATCAAAGGTTGTCCGTGAAATACTCTCGGCGGAAAGAAATTACTCTTATGCAGACAATGATCAATTCTACTCCTGGTCGCCCGACGGCAAATGGTTTTTCATAGATTATTTGCCGGGCGAACAATGGATTCAACAATCCGGTTTGATCTCTGCGGATGGCAAAGGAAAGATCGTCAACCTCAGCGAAAGCGGATATGGCGTCTATGGTACACAATGGATGATGGATGGCAAAATGATGACATGGACTTCCAGTCGTGACGGCAAGAAAAATCATGCATCATGGGGTGGTCAGTCGGATGTGTATGCGGCATTTCTTACACGCGAAGCTTTCGAAGAATTCAACTTGTCTGAAGAAGAATTCAATTTGCTTTCTGAAGCCAAAAAGAAAAAAGAAGAGGAAGACAAAACAAAAAAATTGGAAGCCGACAAAAAATCTGAAAAGGACAAGAAAGGAAAGGACGATATCGAAAAGAAGAAGGAAGAAATCAAACCTATCACTATTGAACTCGCCGGCCTTGAAGATCGCAAAGTGAAACTCACCATTCACTCTTCTGACCTCGGCGATTACTATGTTTCCAAGGATGGATTGAAACTTTTCTATCTCGCAAAATTTGAAAAAGGTTTTGATCTGTGGCAGACGAACCTGCGAACCAAAGAGACCAAAATTCTCGTGAAACTCGGAAGTGATGGCGGTGGATTGATGGCTGACAAGGAAGGGAAAATATTATATGTGATCGCCGGAGGCAAAGTCACCAAAGTGGACATCGAAAAAGGTGAACCAAAACCATTGGCATTAAAAGGTGAAATGGTGTTGAATGAAAGCGCTGAGCGCGACTATCTCTTCGAGCACATCTGGCGACAGGTGGTGAAGAAATTTTATGTGAAAGACCTTCATAAAGTGCGTTGGGATTTCTACAAGGCCGAATACTTAAAACAACTTGCTCACATCAACAACAGCCAGGACTTCGCGGATGCGCTGAGTGAAATGCTCGGCGAATTGAATGCCTCGCATACCGGTGCGTTTTACGGAAAAAACGACCCACTCGGCGATCAAACTGCACGACTTGGAATCTTCTTCGATGATTCATTTCAAGGCAATGGACTGCTTGTTTCTGAAGTCATGAAAAAGAGTCCCGTGCTGCTCCATAAATCGAATATCAAGCAAGGCACTGTCATCGAAAAAATTGACGGCAACTTCATTACATCAGATAAAAGCCACTACAAATTGTTGAATCGCAAAGCAGGACAAAACACATTGCTTTCACTTTACGATCCTACGACAAAAAAGCGTTGGGAAGAAACAGTGAAACCCATTTCAGCACTTGACGAAGGTGAACTCTGTTATGAGCGATGGGTGGAAAATTGCCGACATATCGTCGACTCCCTTTCTGGTGGAAAAATCGGATATGTACATGTGCGTGGAATGGATGATCAAAGTTATCGCAAAGTGTACGATGAAGCCTTGGGTAAATACGCATTCAAAGAAGGACTCATCGTCGACACGCGTTTCAACGGAGGTGGATGGCTGCACGATGATCTCGCTACTTTCCTTTCCGGCAAAAACTACATTACTATGATGCCTCGCGGACAAAATCTCGGACATGAACCACAATTCAAATGGGCAAAACCTTCGGTGGTTATCATGAACGAGAGCAACTACTCCGATGCGCATATGTTTCCATATGCATATAAAGCATTGGGTATCGGCAAACTCATCGGAATGCCCGTTGCAGGAACCGGCACTGCGGTGTGGTGGGAAGGCTTGATGAATGGTGTCGTGTTTGGAATTCCTCAGGTGGGTATGGTCGATGTGGATGGTGACTACCTCGAGAACAAACAACTGGAACCGGATATGAAAGTGTCCAACGAACCTGGCATTGTCAGTATCGGAAGAGATCAACAACTTGAAAAAGCGGTAGAATCTCTCTT
>JAYTMF010000068.1:0-10847 GCA_043728755.1 Flavobacteriales bacterium | reverse complement strand
CTATTGCAAACGCTATATATGCACTTGTCAATCCAGGAGATGAAGTGTTGCTTCCAAGTCCTTTTTGGGTCAGCTATTCTGAACTGGTGAAAATGGTAGGTGCCGTGCCCGTGTTGTTGCCGGCTACTGTGGAACAGGATTTCAAAGTGTCTCAGGCACAGTTGAAAGCTGCTATTACCCCTAAAACGAAATTGATCATTTATAGTTCGCCCTGCAATCCAACCGGTTCTGTGTACAGCAAAGAAGAGTTGGAAAGTTTTGCGGAGATCATTGAAAGCAAGGAAGACCTTTATGTGATCAGCGATGAGATCTATGAACTAATTAACTTCACGGGTAAGACATATAGCATTGCCGCGATTGGAAATATGATCGATCGCACTGTTACTGTGAATGGCGTTTCAAAAGCATTCGCCATGACCGGTTGGAGAATCGGTTATATCGGTGCGCCCAAGTGGATCGCTGACGCATGCAACAAAATGCAAGGACAGATCACCAGCGGAGCCAACAGTATTGCACAGATGGCGACCATAGCCGCAGTTTCTGCTGATCCTGCAGTGATCAAACCCATGATAGAAACATTTCGCGCCAGAAGGGATCTCGTATTCGAATTGTTGAAGGAAATTCCCGGACTAAAAGTGAATCTACCGGAAGGTGCTTTCTACTTTTTTCCGGATGTGTCTTCCTATTTTGGAAAAAGTGATGGTGAAACCACCATACTCAATGCTACTGATCTTTCGGCTTATCTATTGAAAAAGCAAATGGTAGCCGTTGTCACCGGTGACGCATTCGGTGATTCAGACTGTATCCGGATTTCATATGCGGCTTCTGAAACTGTTTTGCGGGAAGCAATGAAAAGAATTAAAAGCGGACTATCTAATCTGAAGTAATATCAAGGCATGACCAAGGACGATCTCATTCAGCTTTTTGAGAAATTCAATTCACTCACGGCACTTATCGTTGGTGATGTAATGATCGACGCATATTACTGGGGTAAGGTGGATCGCATTTCACCCGAAGCGCCTGTTCCTGTTGTTCAGGTTCAGAAAAAGGAAAATCGTTTGGGCGGTGCGGCCAACGTTGCGCTCAACGTGAAAAATCTTGGAGCAAAGGCCATTATTTGCTCAGTAGTTGGCGATGGAAGTAAAGGCGATATTTTTCGAACAACACTGAAAGAAAATCAATTCACAACAGAAGGTATTATTGATTCACCCGATAGAATGACGACAGTGAAGACTCGCGTTATTTCTCAAGGTCATCACTTGTTGCGTGTGGATGAAGAAATAACTACACCGCTTTCTGCAACCGACGAGCGGCATTTACTCGATTGTGTGAAAGCGATTTTATCCAGGCAAAAAGTGGATGTCATCATTTTCGAAGACTACAACAAAGGTGTTCTTACTGAAAAGGTGATCTCCACGATCATCACATGGGCGAAGGAAAAAAATATTCCCACAACCGTGGATCCTAAAAAGGAAAACTTTTTTGCTTATCGCGGTGTGACACTTTTTAAACCGAATCTCAAAGAATTGCGCGAAGGTTTGAAAGTTGATTTTGATAAAAAGGATTTTGATTCACTCCAGCATGCTATTCTGAATCTTGAAGAAAAACTAGGCAACGATATTACAATGGTGACATTGTCGGAATTGGGCGTGATGGCAAAGGACAATAAAGGATTTTACCACGAAAGGGCGCATCATCGAGAGATACTGGATGTAAGTGGTGCCGGTGATACTGTTATCGGCGTTGCCTCTCTTGCTTTGGCTGCCGGGGCTGATGTTCGCAGTTTCTCATCCCTTGCAAATCTTGCCGGTGGTTTGGTTTGCGAGAAAGTGGGTGTCGTTCCCGTGGATAGGGATCTGCTCCTCCATGAAGCAGTCAAGAATATTTCATTCGAACAATTCAGCATTTAAGCTACTTGCAATTCTAAAATTGGAACAAGTCAAACCATATACGTCTGAGGGCGAAAAAAAGGAGCAGGTAGCGGAAATGTTTAATAATATTTCCGGTTCTTACGATTTTCTCAATCATTTTTTTTCACTGGGAATTGATGTGTTGTGGCGCAAAAAGGCCATTCGTATTCTGAAAAAAGAAAACCCTGATGTGGTGATGGACGTGGCCACCGGCACCGGTGATTTTGCTCTCGAAGCTGTCCGTATGAATCTCAACGCTTCAAAGATCATCGGTATCGATATCAGCGAGGGAATGCTTGAAGTAGGCAGGAAAAAAGTCGCAGCGAAAAAACTGGAGGGCATTATCGAATTGGTGAAAGCGGATTCCGAGAACTTACCTTTCGCCGACAATCATTTTGATGCATTCACTGTGGCATTTGGTGTTCGCAATTTTCAACACCTTGATAAAGGTCTTGCTGAAATGTTGCGCGTATTGAAACCCGGTTCGATTGGTGTTATTCTCGAGTTTTCACAACCGCGAAAATTTCCCGTAAAGCAATTGTTTCGCTTCTACTTTAAGTACGTTATGCCAACAATCGGAAAGTTGGTTTCGAAAGATCATCGCGCATACACATACCTTCCGGAATCTGTTGATGCTTTTCCTTCGAGAGAAGAATTTATCAGCACCATGAAAAAAAACGGATATCGCGACTGTCGCTTCATTTCTTTGTCAGGTGGAATCGCTTGTATCTATGTTGGTAGAAAATGAAAATTGAAGTTTTCCCTTCCCAATTGGCTGGAGTTGTTATTGCTCCAGGCAGTAAGAGTATTGCACAGCGAATGGTCGCATGTGCTCTGCTTGCGAGAGGTGAAAGTGTCATTCACGATTTTCCTGAATCAGAAGACTGCCGCGCAGCTCTTAATGTGGCCCAGGCATTGGGCGCAATAATTACTTCAAAGGGAAATGTGGTAAGTATCAAGGGCGGATTTCCACACGCATTTCTATCTGGTATCCGAAATCCAAAATCAGAAGTACATTGCGGCGAGTCAGGTTTGACTTCACGTATGTTCACTCCAATTGCCGCTTTACACGATCAACCTATCACTTTATTGGGGAGGGGATCGCTTCTTAAGCGCTCATTCAAAGACTATCTATCTATACTTCCGGAACTGAACGTTAAAGTTGAAACTGAAAACGGATTGCTGCCAATAACAGTTTGTGGGCCGCTTCAACACGGCGAGCTGTCTATCGATGCGTCGTCGTCTTCCCAATTTCTAACCGGACTACTCACAGCTTTACCTAAAACCGGAGGCGAATCGATCATTCGCGTCAGCAATCTGAAAAGCAAGCCTTATGTAGAAATGACTCTTGAGATTCTTCGCCGTTTCGGTGTAAAAATAGAAAGTAGAAATCTTGAAGAGTTCATTATTCAACCTTCGAATTTTGAACCGCAGACTTTGCGTGTTCCCGGTGACTGGAGCGGTGCCGCATTCTTGCTTGTTGCCGGTGCTTTGTGCGCTGATAGCGGGTTGCGAATTGAAAATCTGAACACGGAATTACCGCAAGCCGACAATGCCATTGTTGATGTATTGATAAAGGCTGGTGTGATGGTTACCAGAGATGCGGATACTGTGACTGTAAAAACGTCTGAGATCAATGCCTTCGAATTTGACGCCAATGATTGCCCTGATCTATTTCCGCCGCTGGTTGCATTGGCGGCATTTGCCGATGGTGTAAGCACTATTTATGGAGTGAAGCGTCTTACTTATAAAGAAAGCAATCGCGGCAAAACCCTTCAACAGGAATTTGCTAAAGCCAATATCAGAATTGTGTTGCGCAATGATGAAATGAAAATTTATCCTGCACACATTCGTCCTGCTGTGATCAATTCGCACAACGATCATCGCATTGCTATGTCTGCGACCATCCTTGGGCTTGCCGGCGCGAGAATGACCATTCGCGGTGCGGAATGCGTTGCTAAATCTTATCCGGATTTTTTCAGCGTGATGCAATCAGTCAATGCCAAATTGAACATTCAGCAAACAGCAAGTGCTTAATGGCACTTCCAATAACCTCTTTCACGAATCGACCAACTATGATTTTTACATTTTTTTCGAAAAGTTGTTCGATGTTCATTTTATACCAATGTGATTTATAAAACCGGCCAATGTTTGAGAAATCATACAGAGGTACATGTCCAGGGATACAAGTGTTTAGTTCAATCTAGCGAAGCAAAGATTGTACTATTACACTTGTCCAATCGGTATTATTCAAATTGTCATACATGGTATTGTTGATTGAAAATGAGATGAGTCAACTCTTCGCAGTCCTTAACGGATATATTCGCCAAATGAATTTGTGACGAGCTAGTTTTACATTATCAATATCATCGTTCATGGAATTTACAGCATCTCAAATCGCCGCCATGCTTGGTGGAAAAGTGGAAGGCAATCCTGAAGTTGCCGTGGCAAGTCTTTCGAAGATTGAAGAAGGAAAACCGGGTACGCTGACTTTTCTCGCCAATCCGAAATACACGGAGTACATTTATTCTACAGCAGCCTCGATTGCAATAGTGTCGAATGAGTTCGTGCCTGAAAGTGAATTGCCTTCGACATTGACACTTGTTCGTGTTGCTGATGCGTATGGAAGCTTTGCGAAATTACTCAAGGCATACAATCAATTGAGACAGCCCGCTTTTGTGATCGATCCCAAAGCGCATATTTCCGCTTCAGCAAAAGTTTCTGACAATGTCTACATAGGTGCATTTGCATACATCGGTGATGGTGCTGTTGTTGAAGAAGGTGCCAGAATTTATCCCCACACTTATATCGGTGATGGTGCGCGAATAGGCAAAAACACCATTGCATTTTCCGGAGTGCGTGTTTATGCTGATTGCATCATTGGAGCTCATTGCACATTACACAGCGGTGTTGTCATTGGTGGTGATGGTTTCGGATATGCGCCTAACAGCGAGAACAACTATAACAAGGTTCCCCAGATTGGAAATGTCATCATTGAAGATCATGTGGAAGTTGGATCGAACACAACCATTGATAGAGCAACACTTGGCTCAACGGTTATCCGTAAAGGTGTGAAGCTGGACAATCTTATACAAATCGCACACAACGTCGAAGTTGGTGAGAACACAGTCATTGCTGCACAGACTGGTATTGCCGGTTCAACGAAGATCGGTAAGAATTGTATGATTGGCGGACAGGTTGGTATCATTGGTCACCTCAACATTGCGGACGGAACCAAAATTGCTGCGCAAAGCGGAGTTGGTCATGATATCAAGGAACCTAATTCTATCGTGCAAGGTTCGCCGGCTTTCAATTATATGGATTACAAAAAGTCATATGTAGGATTCAGAAAATTGCCTGAATTGATTCAACAGATTCATGAGTTGAAAAAGAAGAGCGCAGAATGATATTCGACATGTCGTTCTGTTGTCCACTTTTAAATATATGTCTTTCTTGAAATCGTCCGCAGCTGAAAATTTCTGGTTTGAAATAAAAGCCTATCTCCGGCATTGCATTGCGGCCAGAAGTCGACATGGTGTTCATTCTCCGTTTGTCTTTGATCTAATCACGAAAGTATTATCGAGTAGAAATCGCTTTTTCGATTTTAGTATTGTCGAGGCGGAGAGAAAAAAATTATTGAGAGATCACTCTATTTTGCATGTCGATGATTTTGGAGTCGGATCAAGATTGAATCTTTCTGAAAAACGAAAAGTGTCGCAGATAGCAGCAACTGCTCTGCAGTCTAAAGTATGCGCGCAGGCATTTTCGAAAATCGTTCAACACTTTCGTCCTGAGAAAGTGCTTGAGTTGGGAACAAGTCTTGGTATCACAACATCGTACCTTGCTTTGGCAAATAGTGACTGTCATGTTTGGACAATAGAAGGCGCCACGGAGGTCAGTGACCGCGCCGGAAATGTTTTTGCATCTCTAGGCTTAAATCGTGTTCAACGCGTATGCGGACGTTTTGATGATGTGCTATCCAGTGTGCTGGATGAAATGAACACAGTGGATTTTGCATTGATGGACGGGCATCACGCCTATCAACCTACCATGCGGTATTTTAATCAAATAGTCGAAAGGTGTCATGAGAATTCGATTGTCATTCTTGATGATATTCACTGGTCACGTGAAATGGAGAAAGCTTGGAGCGAAATTGCTCAACGCAGCGATGTAACAGCGAGTCTGGATTTCTTTCATTTCGGTGTGGTATTCTTTCAGTCAACGCGTGAGAAGGAACATTTTATTCTGAAATCCCCCTGATTCATGAGGCAAACACTGCTGATGTCCTGATGATGAAAAACAAAAACGCGTCGGTATGCACCACTGCACGGGGCTTTTGGCGTGTCAATCACATTTTAACACTTCCTTGTCATACGCGTGGCATGGTTATTCTAATTTTGGCAACCCTCAATAAATACATTAATTATATTATGAAAAAACTAATCATTCTTGCTCTTGTAGCAATGCCTTTCTTCGCTGCTGCACAAGAGAGAACAACCACAGGAACTGTTGCTACGGCTGCAAAGACAGGTGACAATAAATTCGCCATTGAAAATCCGGAAGTGATTTTCGTAGAGCTGATCTCCAGCATGAATTCTGCTGGCATTCAAACTATCAAAGCTGATTTCGGACGCGAACTCGTTTCTGCACTTGCCGATAAAGAGCTTTCAAAGCAGTTGATGGAATTGCGCACGCTGGCTTTCCCAACTATGCCGGATGCTATGAATTACATCGCAACACTTGGCTTCAAGTTTCAGCAGAATTATGAAAGCCGCGACAAGGAAAGCAAAGTTGAAACTCATTTTGTTTACGAGAAGAGACTTCCACGCAAGCCAAGTGGTGATGTAACCACGAAACCACGTCCTGAGCGCCCTGTTACTGACCGCCCGAATACCGAGGTAAAGCCGGACGACAAAACGCCACAGACAAGACCAGTCGAAAGACCTAAAAAATAATTTCTAGAGAAATGAGAGAAGCCTTTCCAATCTGGAAAGGCTTTTTCTTTTCAACCATACCTTTGGCCTATCTCGCTTGCAGTTGGTGCTATGCAACGCCTATTGCCGGAGGAAAAACAAAGTTAATTTTTACCCGAAAATCGCATGTCGGAAAGTCTTACACCACACAAAGAAAAAAGAACATTACTCATTCTTTATGTGTTGGCGATCTATATTCTCTTTCAACTTTCATGGTGGGGATATCATCTCATTCAACTTAACGGCGAAGTGCTGGAATTGAAAAGTGTAATTCTTGGTCAGTCGCAGTATCCAGTATTGCGGAGTAAAATATGGATGGTTGTGGGTGAAGGAAGCGTATTCCTGTTGTTGCTCATCTTAGGTTTCTGGTATATCAAACGGACTGTCATTCGCGAACTCCGTCTTGCACGAATGGAAAAGAATTTCCTGCTTTCTGTAACCCACGAATTGAAGACGCCGATAGCCGCAGTGAAACTTCAATTGGAAACATTAAAGTCAAGGCAGCTAAGTGCGGAGCAAGCCGCTGGACTCATTTCAGACGCCTTGCGAGAAACGAGAAGACTACAAACACTTTCAGAAAACATTTTGATGGCTACACGTCTCGAGCAACGCCATGGAGCGTTGATGAGAGAAAAATTGGATTTTTCTGCATTGGTCAATCAGGAGTTGAAACGATTCAGAAATATTTCAGAAGCTGAATTTCAAGCGGAAATTGCTGATGAGTTATTCATCACCGGCGATGAACAAATGTTGCATGCGCTTGTTGCCAATTTGCTTGAGAATGCTGTAAAATATAGCGCGTTAAGTAAGATCAACATCTTGTTGAAATCGCACAACGGACAAATCCATTTTGAAGTTGCAGATACCGGAGCGGGTATCCCTGATGATGAGAAACAAAAAGTATTCGGGAAATTTTATCGGAGGGGAAATGAAGAAACACGTACCGCAAAAGGAACAGGCCTTGGCCTTTTCATTTGCGCAAATATTGTGAAATTGCATCAGGGTAAAATTTTCATCAGGAATAACCAACCTACAGGAAGCATCTTTGTAGTCACATTTTCTTTTGAATAATAATGAGTGAGAAGAAAAAAGTTTGTCTGATCGTACTTGACGGTTGGGGCAACGGACAAAACAATTCGGGTAATGCTGTTTTCATGGCGAATACACCTTTCGCAGATTATCTGACAAAGAATTATCCTGTCTCACAATTGCGCACCGATGGCGAAAACGTTGGCTTACCTGAAGGTCAAATGGGCAACAGCGAAGTAGGTCACATGAATATTGGCGCTGGTCGCATCGTTTATCAGGATCTGGTGAAGATCAATATTGCCATTCGGGAAGAGACCTTTCAAAAAAATCAGGTGCTGATAGATGCATTTCAACATGCAGATAAAAACAAAGTGAATCTTCATCTTCTCGGATTGGTGAGTGACGGCGGAGTACATTCTCATATAAGCCACCTATTGGCACTATGTGATTTGGCAAATGAATATCCGAATGTTCGAACTTTCATTCACGCATTCACCGACGGAAGAGATACAGATCCAAAGGGCGGTGCCAGTTATTTGAATCAGGTTGAATCTCATGTCGCCGGTTCAAATGTGTCCATTGCTTCTGTCATTGGACGATACTATGCAATGGACCGCGACAAACGATGGGAAAGAGTAAAGCGTGCATACGATCTTTTGGTAAAGGGCAAGGGAGAAAAGTTTACTTCTTCTGCTGATGTCATGGCTGCATCTTATTCCGATGATATTACAGATGAGTTTGTAGAACCCTCTGTCATCAAAGGCAGCGACGGTAAGCCTATAGCAGTCCTAAAAGAAAATGATGTGGTGATCTGCTTCAACTTTCGCACCGATCGCTGTCGCGAAATTTCACAGGTGTTGACACAACAGGCTTTTCCGGATCAAGACATGCTGCCATTGAATTTGTACTTTGTTACCATGGCGAACTACGACGAAACATTCAAGAATGTTCATGTAGTTTATGATAAAGACAATCTCAGAATGACGCTTGGGGAGGTACTCGAGAAAAATAAAATGTCTCAAATTCGTATTGCCGAAACTGAAAAATATCCGCACGTTACTTTTTTCTTTAGCGGTGGAAGAGAGAAAGAATTTGAAGGCGAACGACGTATCATGATTCCATCACCAAAAGTGGCTACGTATGACCTTCAACCGGAGATGAGTGCCGCCGGAATCACTGAAGCCATTTGTGCAGAAATGAAAAATAATCCACCTGATTTTATTTGCCTAAATTTCGCCAACCCGGATATGGTAGGTCATACAGGTGTATTCAGTGCAATCGTCAAAGCGGTAGAAGCAACGGATGCAAATTTGAAACAAGTAGTGGAGACAGGTATTGAATATGGATATTCCTTCATCATTGTCGCCGATCATGGCAATGCGGATTACGCAATAAACGATGACGGATCACCCAATACGGCACATACTACGAATCCTGTTCCGGTGTGGATCATTGATAAGCATATTCTTACTGTTCATAATGGCATTCTCGCGGACGTAGCACCAACTGTTCTCAGAATGCTCGGTCTTGAAAAGCCGGAAGTGATGACCGGAGAAGCGATCTACTGATGATTTGTTGAATGATGGATGTGCTGATTTGAGGTGCACCATGCTTAATCACAAATATTCATCCCCAATCCACACTCATCCTCTTGATTCTTTCACTTAGTGATTCAGAACTCATTCTGTCGCGCAAGCGGTCGACCATAATAGGGAAGGTGATGGGCGTTGGTTTATCCGGATAGGTGATGATGATTTTTTGATTGAACATCCGTTCCATTGCTTTGCGCAGGCGCGTCATACCAATGTGATTTCTCAAACATTGGCCTGTTTTTTAAATCACATTGGTATAAAGGGCAACATGATACTGTAAGTTTTGCCGCTACCTTTAGGAGCATTCACTATGCCTTCTTTACCGGAGGCGATCGCATTCCATGCAGCAAGCTGAAACGCCTGTGTCTTCCAACCTTTGGAGTGCATCCAGCCGAGAGTATATTTGACTTCCGAATGCTTCATTGTATTTTAAGGCAATATTTTCCGATTTTTGCAGCAAATTCGCTGCGCAGCCTTTTAGGCATCGTTTTTGAAAATCACCGCACCGATCAACAAAAGAACACATGAAAAAATTATTCGCAGTATTGTTTTTTGCTTTGACCATCGGCAGTGCCTTGGCACAAACCGACAAGGACTACAAAGATCTGCTCACAATGTTTGTATCCGAGAAGTATGAGAAGTGCCTTTACAAAGCAGAAGGTTACACCCTCAAAGACGAAACGAAAAAGGATCCTCTTCCATATCTTTTTATGAGTCGTTGTTATTTTGAAATGTCCAAAAGGGATGAATTCAAAGTGAAATATCCGAACGCGTTTAAGGATGCCATGAAGTATATTTCAAAGTACGGCTCTAAAGACAAGGAAAGGAAATATGCAGCGGAGTACGAAGACTTTTTCTCCGCGTTGAGAGCCGCAGCAATGGCCGAAGCGGAAACAATGATGGATACACAGAAATTCAGCAAAGCAAAACAGATATATGATCAATTGTTGGATATGGATGCAAATGATGCCGGTTCGCAATTAATGCTTGGCCTGGCATTAGGCGCACTGAAATCCAAAAAGGAGAGCGCTGCTGCAATCGATAAGGCGAAAGAAATTCTCGTCGCAAAACAAGCCAGCAAAGGAAAGGAGCAATTGGCTTTATTGAAAGAAGCCATCACGCGTCATGCCACAACACTTTCTGGTAGCAACAAAGATGAAGCGAAAGAATGGCTGGACTATGGAATGGAGTATTTCGCTGAAGACAAAGAATACAAGGTTACTTACGATACCATCGTAGGATAATACCTATTGGACAAGTGTAATAGTCCAATCTTTGCTTCGCCAGATTGAACTAAACACTTGTATCCATCGGCATTTACCACTGTATGATTTCTCAAACAT
>JAYTMF010000067.1:0-6432 GCA_043728755.1 Flavobacteriales bacterium | reverse complement strand
GTGATCACGCGCTCTCTTATGGGCGCACTACTTTCTCCCAGGCGTCGTTCGCTAAGTTTATCATAGGTCACAGGTGTTACTTCAATGTGTATGTCAATGCGATCGAGCAGCGGTCCACTCACCTTGTTCAAATACTTCTGCACAACGCCCGGCGCGCAAACACAATCCTTTTCCGGGTGATTGAAATAGCCGCATGGACATGGGTTCATACTCGCTATCAACATAAAACTTGCGGGATACTCAATCGAAAATTTGCTGCGTGAAATGGTGATGAACCGATCTTCCAATGGTTGTCGCATCACTTCCAAAACGGTTCGCTTAAACTCCGGCAATTCATCCAGAAACAATACGCCGTGATGTGCCAAAGAAATTTCTCCCGGTTGCGGATAGCTTCCACCACCTACCAAAGCCACATCACTTATTGTGTGATGCGGTGCCCGAAAGGGTCGCATACTGATTAGTGAATCTTCCTTTCTCAACTTTCCAGCAACACTGTGAATCTTCGTGGTCTCAAGTGCCTCCTGTAAATTCAAAGGCGGAAGTATCGTGGAAAGTCTTTTCGCTAACATCGTCTTCCCCGCTCCCGGTGGGCCAATCAGGATCACATTGTGGCCGCCTGCTGCTGCAATTTCAAAGGCGCGTTTGATGTTCTCTTGTCCTTTTACATCCGAAAAATCTACCGTAAAATGATCGAGCTTGTGGCTGAATTCATCGCGTGTGTTGACGATCGTTTTCTCCAAACTTTTTGGATCTTCAAAGAATCCAACCACTTGTTGTAATGTCTCTACACCATAAACATCAATCTCACTGACTATCGCTGCCTCACGCGCATTGCAAAGCGGAATGATCATTCCTACGAAGCCTTCTATCTTGGCTTGAATGGCAATCGGTAATACTCCTTTGATCGGTCGTATTCCGCCATCGAGAGAAAGCTCACCCATGATGATGTACTTCTCCAAATTTTCTGATTTCAGTTGATCCGTCGCGGCGAGTATTCCAATTGCAAGCGGTAGATCATACGCTGTGCCTTCCTTGCGGATGTCGGCCGGCGCCATGTTGATAGTCACATTGCGAACCAACAAAGTATATCCGCAATTGCTCAATGCTGCCTTGATGCGCTGCTGTGATTCCTTAATGGCTGAATCGGGCAAGCCAACGATGGCGATTTGCGCGCCCTTGTCAACGTTGACTTCGATGGTGATCGTTGCGGCATTTACTCCAAAGACGGCGCTGCCATAAGTTTTAATGAGCATGGTTGGATGATTCAGTTAACTGTGTCGAATGAACACCGGCATGCAAAAATTTCGTTTGTGAAATCAACTTTCCCCATCGAATAATCATGCGCCATGTTCGCTTCTTTTCAGCTACGAAATTATGCAGTCAAAATATTCCTGACGTATGCCGTAAGCGCATAAAATATGCGAATTTGGAATGTATGACCGACTCAATAAGTGTGGCTTGCCAAAACTAAATTGATTGATAATGTACTACTGGATTTCGAAGAGATCGTACGAGCTTAAAAATAAATCCACTACAGATTTTTCTCGATGTAATCGATTAGCGAGTGGATGACTTTGATGTGGATCTCTTGAATTCTGTCAGCATATTGCATCCATGGCACACGCACTTCCAGATCACAGAGTGACGCAATTTGACCGCCATCCTTACCCGTCAAACAGATCACTTTCATTCCCTTCGTCTTTGCGGATTTCGCAGCTTGAATCACATTGGAAGAATTTCCGCTCGTAGAAATTCCCAGCAATACGTCTCCCTTTTTTCCAACGCCTTCAACAAATCGCGAGAAAATAAAATCGAATCCATAATCATTTCCTACACAAGTAATGTGAGATGGGTCGCTGATGCTGATCGCTGCAATTGATGGTCTGTCGCCACGATATCTTCCCGTAAGTTCTTCTGCAAAATGCATCGCATCGCACATGCTACCACCGTTGCCGCATGAGATAATTTTGCCTTCGCCGCGCAAGCTCTCAACCATGGCCATTCCGGCTGCTTCGACACTTGAAATAAACTGGTCATCACTCATGATTTTGTTGAGCAATTCACCTGCCTCTTCAAAATGCTTTCTGATGTCGTTCATTGTGCGAAAGTATTAAAGGAATCTTGGATTCGGCATGGTCCTAAATTCAACAATTCAGGCAGTCAAACATTCAGTTTCAAATCCATGAATGTTGACCCGAAAAAACTACATTCGTCTAAATATTCAAATATGACATTTTCTACATTCCAAAAATTTCTACTCGTTTGCATGTGCGCTTGGCTCAGTCCAATCGTTGTTTTTTCTCAATGTCCTACATGCACACCAGATCTTACATGTACAAGCACAGACGGATTCCCGGCAGTATGCCCCGCTGTTCAGCCCAACGGAACTGCGGGTGTCTATTACGAAGAGCAACTCACGTTTTTTATGCCGGCAACACTTACCGATCCCAGTAGCGGTGCTCTTGTCACACTTATCGATATTACCGTTTCATCCGTTTCCGGATTGCCATATGGTCTCCAATTCACCCTCAATGACCCGGACAGCACGTTTCATCCATCTGCGGGTGAAAATTATGGTTGCGCCACTATCTGTGGTGTGCCTCTATTGCCCGGCAACTACAATGTCGTCATCACAGTTACAGCACTGGTGAATGCATTCGGATTCGATATCACTCAAGTACAAAATTTCACATCCACCATTATCATTGATTCGGGTGAGGGTTCCGCAAATTCATTCACCTTCGACAACATTGCCGATTGTGGCGAACTCGAAGTCAATTTCGCGGCAACGATCATTGCGCCAGAGCCTTCAATAACAACATACAGTTGGGTGTTCGGAAACGGTTCTTCAAGCACACTAATGTCGCCACCAACGGTGACCTATGATTCTCCTGGAGAATACACTGCCGTGCTCACTACGACAATTACAAATTTCGTCCTCTCGGGTGTTAGCGTTTCTAACCTCAGCAACAATTGGAGTGGTGACATTGATGACCTCTTTGGTTCTGCTGATCCTTATTTCAACATTGAAGATTCCAACGGCAACGCACTCTACTCTTCAGCGGTGGTAGATAACACAACAACAACGACCTGGACTGATCCAAATTTCAATCTCTCCAACCCGCCCTACTTCCTTCACTTCTTTGATGATGACCTGATATCCGCTGTTGATGACCTGGGCGTTTTGCCTATCAACCTGATAATCGGTCAGACATTCTTTGACATAGGAAATGGAACCCTCGGAACGATCACAGTCTCCGGCGTTGTCGCTAATGAGTTCACCGATTCTATCACCGTAGCCGTGTTTAATACTCCAGATGCGACGCTTGTACAAAGCGATGCTACCCTGTATTTCCCCGACCCTACTCTCGTGACGTACATCTGGTATCGCAACGGTATTCCAATTGCAAATGCCTTCGATTCATCCTATATTATGACGCAAGGTGGACAGTATTATGGAGAAGTTTCCAACGAATTTGGATGCGTGGCCACAAGCAATTCAATCCTCTACTGTCCTTCACCGGTCATTGAATACGATACACAGGCTATGGAACTTCTTATTGCCGACGAATTTGATACGTATCAATGGTCATTCAATGGAATTCTTGTTGACGGGGCAACGTCGTTTTATCTTCCTGTATCCACTTCTGGAAATTATTCTGTTGCAACAACAACGGCTTATGGTTGTCAAGTCACAAGCGCTGTTTACATCCTAAACCTTTCGCTGGAGGAACGCAATACCGACGACACCACTTTCCTGTTTCCTAATCCTGCTGAGGATAAAATTTTCATTCGCGCTGGTGGAATGGGTGCCATCTCAACTGTTGGAGTCTATGACATGATGGGTAAATGCATCCGGTTATTCAATCTAAATAGTGAGGCCAATGCCAATTCATTTTCTGTTGCCAACCTCGCTCCCGGTATTTACTTTGCCGACGTGAATAATAACCGAATAAGATTTGTGAAGCGTTGAGAAAAGCACTTATTGATAGAAACGGATCGCTATATCGAGATAAACAAGAGAGTCTCGATCATATTGACGTATTGGAAATTTCAGAAGCGCACATTCATGGTGTCGAGATCGTGAAACTTTCAAGGTTGAATGCTGAAACCAATATGTACAAAACAGCCTGGTATCCCAATCAGGACAATGTCTATGAAAATGCCCGCATATTCATTCGTGAACAAATGATTGGTCAGTGGAATTACGCTGAATTCAAGTGATTTGATTCTCTGAATGTGGGATCAAAACCGACCTTTCATAGGAGCCTTTCCAAAAAAAGAATTTCATCGCGCGCGAAATTATCTCTAAAATAAAGTTGAAAATTTCTATTCAAATAAGCCACTGCTCAATCACCGCTTTGCCCCTTTCACAGCCGACTTATGAAAATCGCACTATAGAAAATTTATGGAGATGTGGAAAGTGTACTTCATCTTCGGAAAGAGGCAACGAACTTATATCGATTATACCGATTGGACAAGTGTAATAGTCCAATCTTTGCTTCGCCAGATTGAACGAAACACTTGTATCCATCGGCA
This sequence comes from Flavobacteriales bacterium, assembly GCA_043728755.1. Taxonomy (GTDB): domain Bacteria; phylum Bacteroidota; class Bacteroidia; order Flavobacteriales_D; family Sanyastnellaceae; genus JAIBBG01. Next base: position 1,893 of record JAYTMF010000067.1, on the reverse strand, counting down.
TCTACCACTGTATGATTTCTCAAACATTGGCATGTTTTAGAAATCACATTGGTATTACATATTTTGTCATTTTAATTTTTGGTTGGTTTATCGGTTGCACGGAGCCAGAATAGCCACTCGTCTATCCTATTTGTCGAGCTATACCTCCTGAACGAACTTGTCTGAATCAAGCCAAAACGAGAAAGACATCGAATTCCACTATTTCTCTATAGATAAAGTCAGCCAACAGAAGATCAGCCAAAAAACCCCATTCATTAAAGGATTCTGATCAATAGTTCAGTAATGGCGCAGCAGTTTGGAGACGATTTCCTCGTTAATTTTCTAAAACAATTTCAAACAACCACTATTCACAAATTCTTGTTGCATACTTTTGGAACGATTGTGTCGTTCACAATGGCTTTCACAATGAACTTTTCAGCCGTGAAAGCGTACAGCTAGCAAGACAACGGAAGAGGAAAAAAATGAGTGCCTACAAAACGGAATATGATCAGCTCATCCAGAAGCTGGATCAGTTCATCAGAAAGTATTATAAGAACAAAATGATTCGCGGCGCCATCTATGGCGTAGCGCTAATTCTCGGGACATATCTCCTGGTGATCGCCTTGGAATATTTCGGGAGATTCAATATCGCTATGCGAACTTTTCTTTTCTGGCTATTTATTGGATCAGCTTTATTTGTGGTCGCAAAATTCTTCGCCATCCCGCTGACAAAAATGATGCGCCTAGGGAAAATTATTTCGCGCGAACAAGCGGCATTGATCATTGGGAAACACTTTCCTGCTGTTCAAGACAAACTCCTCAACACTTTACAACTTAACAGTCTCGCAACTTCGCATCAGGACAATTCGCTTCTTGAAGCGAGCATAAATCAAAAAATTTCCGATCTGCGACCCGTTCCATTCAGCAGTGCGATAGATCTTCGTGAAAATAGAAAATATTTACGTTGGGCATTGCCTCCTTTGGCGATCATTGTCGTTCTTCTATTTGCTGCGCCTAGCATTCTTACTAAGCCAACTGATCGCCTCATGCGTCATGGACAGGTCATCGCTGAAGAAGCGCCATTTACGATTTCCGTCAAAAACGAAAATCTCACCACTCCGGAAAATTCAGACTACACGGTACAAATAGAACTCACAGGAAACGAAATACCGGACAAGGTTTATGTCTCGCAAGGCAATCAACAATATTTACTTGAGAAAAAAAGCCCTATTGAATTCAGTTACACCTTTCGCAACGTGCAGAAGGATGTCGACTTCTCTTTTTTTGCCGGTGGATACTACTCTGATCAATATGAATTGCTCGTGATTCCGTCTCCCCGACTCGTTGATTTTAGGGTCGGACTGAAATATCCCTCATATGTTCAACGTCAAAATGAACAGATTGCCAACACGGGCGATCTAGTCGTTCCACAAGGAACACAAATCACTTGGGATTTCACGACGCGAAACACTGATCGTCTATGTGTCTTTTACAACGACAGCCTATATGTGATGCCGTCAGGTGACGATGCGTGTTCGTTTTCCCAAACAGCAGTTTCCTCTACTGTCTATTCTTTGACTACGGCCAACAAATTCATTGAGGTGGGTGATAGTATGTCATATCGCATCCAGGTGGTTCCCGATGTGCACCCCATGATTTCAGTGGAAGAAGAAAAAGACAGCGCTTCAATGCTACAGATGTATTTCAGTGGCAACGTTAAAGATGATTATGGTTTCCGCCGATTGACATTTAATTATCGATTTAGCTATCACGAAGACGGCAGCAAAGAATCTGAATTACACACGCTCGAGTTGCCGGTTACCAAAGAAAATGTCACCGACGAGTTTTATCACTCATGGGATCTGCGACCATTAAACATTCGACCTGGAGACAAAATTTCATACTTCTTCGAGG
>JAYTMF010000066.1:0-3135 GCA_043728755.1 Flavobacteriales bacterium | reverse complement strand
CATGCAAGGGCGGTGCAGCTTCCTGTGAAAATACTAAGTTGTGTATCGAAAGTGGTTCCTACGCATAAGCTCAATAAAATATTCTGACCATTACCCGTGAACGTGTACCAAACGCTTCCGCTTAAGTTGTTGGCATAACAGCCTACCGGTACAGTTTCAGGAGTGGCACCTACTGTTGTCCCATTTGTAACACTACCACATGCAATAGGAACAGCATTCTCACAAGTGTCATTTAACGGGGCAGAGGAACTGTAAACGCATACGGTGCCATTCATTTCAGCTGCTCCAGAATATCTAACAATGCGAACGAAATAGTTGAGGCCCGGAGTTGTAGCGATCGTCACCGTTTCGGTGCCTCCAACGAAGAGCACGTCGGCACAATCTGCCAGAACCAGAGCACCGCATGATCCGGAGTAGATATAGATCTGCGCATCAATGGTGCTATAGTATGATATGGTAGTGGTTGCTGCAGTAGCAGTGAACCAACCCCATCCATCTGCTCCGGTACCTATAAATCCGGCACAGGGTGTCAGCGCGGGAAGTCCAACGGCTGTACTGATATTCCATGTCTGCATTGTGCAGGAACTTCCAACCGGCAATTGCTGAGCAACAGCTGTGGAACAATCATCGGAAGGTGTTTGCGAAATTGCAACACCGGTCAATAGGATCAACATTCCGGTTGAGAGCATATTTGATATGTGCCGCCGAAATTTCACTTGATTACGATGGTATAATTATTCTGTTGTAGAAAAAACTGCTTTGATGAAGGGGGCAGCGCTTCCCACTCTTCATGATTGAGATCGAAGTGCATCCCATTTTCAAGCAGATTGGGAAACATTGAGTAGTAAAGCGCTGTTTGGTAGAAAATACTTGTTGTTACTTCTGCATCATGGTGGTGAATTTCGCCTTTTGTGATATCCGCGATGAACACATTGTGTCCGTTGAGGTATGCAACAACAGAGGTCCATGTTATCGGTGTTGCGTGTTTGCAACCAAATGTCCGTGATTTTTCTCCATTGTACCAGACCTGAGAATTATCTGTGAGGGTTTGAAGCTGGCCAATCGAGTTTTTCACCTGCACGGCATTCATAGACCTTACGGATTTCAAAAGATACCAATTCATTTCCTCCGTCTGAGCTAAACTACAGGACGTAGTCAATACCAGTACAATTGAAAAAATAGTGGGAAGGCGCAAAGACATCAGAATAATTAAAGTTGACGCTAATTTAAACGGTTTCTTAATGTGATGAACTGTTCACTTATAAACATGGTCCTTTCCGTGGATTCCCAACAACTATTGATGTCAGATTGCTCAATCATAGCTTAGGTACTATCTTCGCGTCCCAAAATTTTTTTGAAAAGAAAATGATCACCATCACACTTCCCGACGGAAGCAAAAGGTCAGTTGAGCAAGGCACAACCGCCATGCAGATTGCCACAAGTATCAGCGAAGGCCTCGCCCGCAATGTGCTCAGCGCAATGGTTGATGGCGTCGTTATTGATGCCAATCGCGCTATCCAGAATGATGCTACGTTGAAATTGCTGACGTGGAATGATGAACTTGGAAAAAACACCATGTGGCATTCTTCTGCACACCTTATGGCAGAGGCAATTGAAGCGCACTATCCCGGTGTAAAACTGGCCATTGGTCCACCAATTGAAAATGGATTTTACTACGATGTCGACTTCGGTGAGGTTGAATTTGCGCAAACCGATTTTCAGAAAATAGAAAAGACCATGCTGGAGTTGGCTCGTCAGAAAAATGAATTCGTGCGCAAAGAGATTTCAAAGAAGGATGCCATTGAATATTTCACTGAAAAGGGTGATCAGTACAAACTCGAATTGATCGATGGTCTTGCTGATGGAGAAATCACTTTTTACTCGCAGGGAAACTTTACCGATCTCTGTCGGGGACCGCATATTCCGAACACTGGATTCATCAAAGCAGCGAAACTTCTGAACGTTGCCGGCGCTTATTGGAGAGGTGATGAGAAAAATAAAATGTTGACGCGCGTTTATGCGATCACTTTTCCGAAGCAAAGCGAGCTGGAAGAATACCTCGTTTTACTGGAAGAGGCGAAGAAGCGTGATCACCGCAAGTTGGGAAAAGAACTGGGCCTTTTCGCTTTCTCACAGAAAGTAGGAAGCGGATTGCCGTTATGGTTGCCGAAGGGAACGGATCTGCGCATGCGCCTAACCGCATTTCTCACTGCAGCGCAGAAAAAGATGGGATATGTACAAGTGATGACACCTCACATTGGTTCGAAAGAATTGTATGAGACCAGCGGTCATTGGGAGAAATATGGCAAAGACAGTTTTCAGCCTATTGCCACGCCGCAAGAAGGTGAACTTTATATGTTGAAGCCCATGAATTGTCCGCATCACTGCGAAATTTATAAAGCGGAACCGAAATCGTATCGCGATTTGCCATTAAGAATGGCGGAATTCGGAACAGTATATCGTTTTGAGCAAACAGGTGAGTTGCACGGACTCACTCGCGTACGTGGCTTTACGCAGGACGATGCACATATTTTCTGCACGCATGAGCAGGTGAAGGAAGAGATGGGTAAAGTGATTGATCTGGTGCTCTATATTTTCAAGACATTGAATTTTCCGGATTTTTTGGCGCAGGTTTCATTGCGCGATCCCAACAATCCGGGAAAATATATTGGCTCATTAGAAAATTGGGAACGAGCGGAACGTGAAGTGCAGGAAGTGGCCAATGAGAAGGGATTGAAGACAGTTGTTGAGTATGGCGAAGCGGCGTTCTACGGTCCTAAACTCGACTTCATGGTGCGCGATGCAATTGGTAGAAAATGGCAACTTGGAACAGTGCAGATCGACTACAATTTGCCAGAGCGATTTGAGCTGGAATATACCGGAGCCGACAATCAGAAACATCGTCCGGTAATGATTCATCGCGCGCCATTCGGTTCGATAGAAAGATTCATAGCCATTCTCATAGAACACTGCGCCGGACAATTCCCTTTGTGGCTAACTCCAGAGCAAGTGAGGATACTTCCCGTGTCTGAAAAATATAACGATTACGCGCGCAAAGTTTCAAGTGAACTGAATTCTCACGATATTCGCGCTCTTTTTGACGAGAGAAATGAGAAAGTAGGGAAGAAAATCAGG
>JAYTMF010000065.1:0-3113 GCA_043728755.1 Flavobacteriales bacterium | reverse complement strand
AAATCGAATGCCAACGTAATGCGCAACAAAGGCATAGAAATGGCGCAGGGAAAGTTCATCGGATTTCTTGATAGTGATGATGAATGGCTTCCAGATCATCTTGAAGTGAAGGTGAAGGAAATGATCGCAAGAGAAGCAGATGGCATTTTCGGTAGCTCGTTCATTGATGATGGAGTGAAAAGAACTTATGCCGTAAGCCTGGAAATTCCATTAAATCTTCATCCTGTGGAATATCTTTTATCCATCGGATTTGCAAATACTTCCTCATATATCGTGAAAACAGAATCCGCCAGTTTGGTGATGTTTGACGAGACACTGCATCGCCACCAGGACTATGATTTCTTCTCGCGATTCGCACTGAAATATCTTTTCGTCGCAAGCTGGAAGCCAACCATTGTGATTCACTGGCGACGAGGTGAAGCGCGACAGAAAAATGCGCAAAGCGAGATTCGTTTTATTCGCCAGAATATCAAAAATATTCAGCCGAGAATCTATGCACGTTATCACCTGGAAAGGCTCTACGCATGGCAGATCTCAGGTGAAAAGAATGTGATCCGATACTATCAGAAGGAATCGCTGCGATTCATAGATCAACTCGCGTTCGTACAGTATTGCTCTATTTATCCGGAGAGAAAAGGTGCCACAGGTTTCGTGCGCAATTGGTTGGGCTTTTCCTTTCTTATTGTGAAAAGAAAATTCGCCACGCCTGATCTAACTCCTTACGATGAAATGGGCAATTGATACAAAACGCCGAAGTATCCGGACTCATTGTTTTGTGTTTACAGTGTCAAAATCGATTTTAGCAAAGCATTCGCTTATGTCAAGCATGGAATTGTAGCAGTAGTATATTTTAGCCACCGAAAAATCAGGAAAGAACATGAATCAATACGATGTAATAATAATCGGATCAGGCCCTGGAGGCTATGTTGCAGCAATTCGTTGTGCTCAACTCGGACTTAAGACAGCCATCATTGAAAAATACAATTCGCTTGGTGGAACGTGCCTCAATGTGGGCTGTATTCCGAGTAAGGCCTTGCTGGACTCTTCCGAGCATTATCACAACGCAATTCATACATTCAAAGAACATGGCATCGATATGAAGGGCGTGCCGACAGTGAATATCGCCCAGATGGTCAAAAGGAAACAGGATGTCGTTGACCAAACAGTTGGCGGTATCAATTTTCTGATGAAGAAAAATAAGATAGAGGTGTACACTGGACATGGGTCATTTGTCGATAAGAATACGGTGAGCATTGCGAAGGCGGATGGAAGCGATGAGAAGATCAGCGGAAAGAATATCATCATTGCAACCGGATCGAAACCAGCTTCATTGCCCTTTATCAATATCGACAAGAAGAGAATCATCACTAGTACCGAGGCGCTTAAACTGGATGAAATTCCGAAACATTTGATCGTAATCGGTGGTGGTGTCATTGGTCTGGAACTCGGAAGTGTCTACGGAAGACTTGGTGCGAAAGTGAGTGTGGTGGAATTTATGGACAGCATCATTCCAACCATGGATCGCACTATGGGTAAGGATTTACAGCGTGTATTGAAGAAAAATAATTTTGACTTTTACCTGTCACACAAAGTGAAAGCAGTAAGTATTAAAGGAAAAACTGTCACTGTTGTGGCGGATAACTCAAAGGGTGAGGAACTGGTGTTAGAAGGGGATTATGTTCTAGTTGCTGTGGGCAGAAAGCCATATACCGACAAGCTTGCACTAGATAAAGCTGGTGTTAAAGTGGATGATCGTGGACGCGTTGATGTGAATGCGCATCTTCAAACAAATATTCCCGGTATATATGCCATCGGTGACGTGATCAAGGGCGCCATGCTCGCACATAAGGCAGAAGAGGAAGGCGTTTTCGTGGCTGAAACCATCGCAGGACAAAAGCCTCACATCAATTACAATCTCATTCCGGGTGTGGTATATACATGGCCTGAAGTAGCTGCCGTTGGTCAGACTGAAGAGGAGTTGAAGGCTGCAGGGATTCCATACAAGACGGGATCTTTTCCTTTTAAAGCGAGCGGTCGCGCACGTGCAAGTATGGATATCGACGGACAGGTGAAAGTGCTCGCGCATAAGGACACCGATGAAATTCTTGGTGTTCACATGATTGGACCACGGGCGGCTGACATGATCGCAGAAGCCGTTGTCGCCATGGAATTCCGCGCCAGCGCCGAAGATATTGGTCGCATCAGTCATGCACATCCTACTTTTACCGAATGCTTTAAGGAGGCCGCACTCGACGCAACATCCAAACGCGCGCTGCATATTTGAAAATTGACGGGCAAGCGTGACGAATTACTAGGCTCTCTTGTTTGCAATAGCAATAATGATCAATCGATGGTAGAAATTTATGCCAGATGGGTTTTTTTGGAAATGATATTATTGGTTAAGATTTTACGTGTCTCACTTCCTCAAAAAGAAAATTTTTAAGTCCCTTGGCGTTACACACTTGCAACGAATCGCAGGAATTAAAAGTCCTTCAGAAGGAAAATTTTTGAAATCAGAACTTCGTAAGACCATAACGAACATTCACTATGTTTGACGCCTTCAAAAAAGCGGTATGAATAAACCCATGGAAGCCTTGCAGAAAACGAAGCGATTGCAAGTATTGAAAATAGTAACACATTCATCATTTTAATAAGTAACAACCTTTTAAAAACAAATACGCTATGAGCAATAAGAAGTCAGGAAGCAGTTTTAGCTCAATCTTCCCTTACATCGCCGTCCCGGCTGCATTGATCGTCGGGGTGATTATTTTCAAGTTCATACTTGGCAATCCTGCTAATTTCGAAGGTGGCGATCCTGAGTTGGGTCATCCGATAGATGGAAATATGTACGGCACCATTTACAAAGGTGGATTCATCGTGCCATTCCTTATTGCAACAAACATTATCGTATTTACTTTCTTCATCGAAAGATTCATAAGCTTGATGCAAGCTCGTGGCACAGGAAACGTGGAAACCTTCGTGCGCAACGTACGCGGATTGCTAAACAATGATCAGATCGATCAGGCGATTGCTGCTTGCGATAAACAGAAGGGTTCTATCGGAGCTGTGATGCGCGCAGGTCTTACAAAATATAAGACACTTCAGAACGTAAC